>JAKAGC010000660.1 GCA_021817755.1 Acidobacteriota bacterium
CAAAAATTGGATCAGCTGTTGCATCTGGCAAAACAGAGTCTCGAAATAAAACGTAAAGTACTCGAACAACTAACCCACCGTAATCTTTATCCATACACACGATTCTATTTACGCAACATTAAAGAAGCCTACGATACTTATTGGAAGAATCATTTTTCTACCATAGGTGTACTCGGAATGAATGAAGCCATTCAAAATTTAATCCGTAAAGATATCGGAACCCAAGAAGGAATAGATTTTGCCAGGTCCGTTCTTGATCATATCCGCGATAGGTTAGTATCTTACCAGGAAGAAACAGGGAATAACTATAACCTCGAAGCAACACCTGCTGAAGGCACATCTTACCGCTTGGCAAAACTCGATAAACAATACTACCCCCAGATAATATGCGCCAATGAAAACTCTCTCAAAGAAGATTCACCCCCTTTCTATACCAATTCTACCCATCTCCCCGTAAACTATTCTCACGATATTTTCGAGGTGTTGGATTTACAGGACCAATTACAGACCCAATATACAGGTGGTACCGTATTGCATATTTACAGCGGAGAAAAGCATATCTCTCCTCAGAGTGTTAAATCTCTCGTTAAAACCATATGCAATTCATATAGACTCCCCTACTTTACCATCACTCCCACATTCAGTATTTGCCCCGATCATGGTTACATAGCAGGAGAAGCATCCCTATGCCCCAATTGTCAAAAACCCTGCGAAGTGTATTCGAGGGTCGTAGGTTATTTGCGCCCCGTAAGCCAATGGAATGAAGGCAAAATAGAAGAATTTAAACTCCGTAAAACCTTTAAAAATCTGGAATAACACCTTATGCTAAAACCAGGTTATTTTTTAATATAATTTGGAAAAACTATGATTATTTCAGGTCTTCAACCAACTTCTCTTAGTGATTACCCCAGGAAGGTTTCCGCCATTATATTCACTCAAGGATGTAATTTTAAATGTCCATATTGTCATAATCCTCAATTGATTCCCTCCCCCATATCCCCCAAACTATCCTCCCAATTTGTCCTCGATTTCTTAAAAAAAAGAGCAAACCTCCTCCAGGCTGTTGTTATTACTGGAGGAGAACCTACTCTTCAACCCAATCTCATCCCATTTTTAGAGCAGGTAAAAGCCCTCGGCTACAAAATAAAACTTGATACAAATGGCAGTCGTCCCAATGTGATAGAAGAAATAGCAAAAAAAAAATGTCTCGATTATATTGCTATGGATATAAAGGCACCATTAGAAAAATATCATTTATTCTCAGGTTGCAGTGTCAATAAAGAAGCATTAATTCAGAGTATTAATTTAATTCGTTCTTTTAATAGTAGTTATTATATTCATTATGAATTTAGAACCACAGTAACACGAAGTTTACTTAATATCTCCGATATCATCCAATGTGGAAAGTTACTAAATGGTGCAGCCCAGTATATATTACAGGATATCACACCCCAAGGATTAGGAAAGAATCTTTATTCTAAAGAAGAAATTTATTCCAATCAAGAAAAAAAGGAAATACTAAAACTGGTTTCGGAATATGTAAACGTTTACTGGCGTAATTACTAAACCATTTCAAATTAAGTTTATTTCGATCAGTGTTTGAAATTTCTTATAATGTGTTCAAGCCTCGGTTTTAAATAGGTCATTCCTTCTTCAGGAGTAGAAAAGAAATGGATTAAATCCAGGTCTTTTTCAGCGATTAATCCACATTCTACCAACTTAGGAAAATTTATTACATCTTTCCAGAAGGATGGATCATATAATAAAATTGGAAACTCATGCTTTTGTAATTTTTTAGTTTGAACCAGAGTTAATGTTTCGAACAATTCATCCATAGTACCAAACCCACCCGGAAAAACAACTAGCGCTTTTGCATGATACAAAAACCACAATTTTCGCATAAAAAAGTAGTGGAATTCAAAATTCAGTTCCGGTGAGATGTAGTCATTCGGTTTCTGCTCGAATGGAAGAGAAATATTCATCCCGATATTACGCGCACCAGCTCGTTTTGCCCCCCTGTTGGCTGCTTCCATTATTCCCGGCCCTCCCCCCGTACAGATCGAAAAACCATGATGTTCTTGTTCCAATTCATTTGAAAATGAAGCAAGACGAAACGCAAATTCTTCCGCGTCTCTATAACATCGATCTCCATCCAATGCTTCATTTTTTTCACCCTCCCTCACTCGTGCAGAACCAAAAAATACCACACTGTGGGTTATATGCTGTTCTTCCAATCGTTTTTGCGGTTCAAGGTACTCTGCCAATATCCGAATTGTTCGCGCCTCACCCGATGTCAAAAAATCAATATTTCGATATGCTTTCGGTGCTCGTTTAATCATGTTAGCCTCTTTGTATAAGAATTAAAACACATTATACATGAAAAACCATTAAATGAATATCTTTGAAAAGAATAAAAAAAAAGGAATTTTTTATTATACCTTCCCTTAATTCTTGTATCCATTATGATATAATGAACTTCATCCAAAATAATAAACAAAAAGGAGGTATTCCATGTCGTTAACACTCAGGGAATTGTTTTTAAAGAATAGGAGTTACAGGCGATTTTTCCAGGAAGAAAAGATCAGCACCGATTTTCTTAAAGAAATTGTGGATAACACACGTTTGATGCCATCTCCAGCCAATCTTCAACCCTTAAAATATGCCATCGTAAACAATGAAGAAATAAACCAAAAACTCTTTCGTTATCTTAAATGGGCCGCATATCTGCCTCAATGGGACGGCCCCGAAGAAGGCGAGCGTCCATCTGCTTATATTGTCATACTTGGAAACCGGGGAATCAGTGGTCATATTGCCTGGGATTATGGTATCGCCCTTCAAACAATTCAATTAAGTGCTGTAGAAAAAGGATATGGAGCTTGTGCAATCGTTTCATGTGATAAAGAAAAAATCAGGGAACTCCTACAAATCCCCCAGGAACTCGAAATCGCCTGTGTAATGGCATTAGGAAAACCAAAAGAAACCGTTGTCATTGATAATGTAACCGATGGAAATATCAAATATTGGAGAGATGACCAACAGATCCATCATGTCCCCAAACGAAAACTCGATGATCTGATTTTTAATATCTATTAATCCATCTCAAAAATACCTGAAATCCCCATTTTTAAAATTAGCTTTTATAAAAAAAAAGGCAGCCCCTCAAAAGGGGCTGCCTTAGTTTCTTATTGGGTTTGTACCTATAACTCGCTTAATTTTTTATAGTAGGT
>JAKAGC010000034.1 GCA_021817755.1 Acidobacteriota bacterium
ATTTCATATATCTTTGTTCCAATAACAATTCTACATCAAGATGAAGCAATTCATTTAATCCGGATATCAACGTATTCTTTAATCGCTTGGCAGTAGTTTCATGATCTTCATGCGCTCCATTTTCCGGTTCTTCAATTATTTCATCGATAATTCTAAAACGAAGCAAATTCCTTGCTGTTAATTTCAATGCTTCGGCGGCTTCATCTGATTTCCCAGCATCTCGCCAGAGAATAGATGCACATCCTTCGGGTGATATTACTGAATAAATAGTATTGGAAAGCATATATACACGATCTGCTACCCCAAGAGCAAGGGCACCTCCGGATCCACCTTCACCGGTAATAACAGAAATAATAGGAGTTCTCAATGCAGACATCTTATAAAGATTATATGCGATTGCTTCAGCCTGCCCTCTCTCTTCAGCTCCAATTCCAGGATACGCACCTGGTGTATCGATTAAATTAATCACAGGGCGCCGAAATCTTTCAGCTTCTTCCATTAATCTCATGGCTTTCCTATACCCCTCAGGATGAGCCATTCCAAAATTCCTTCGTACATTCTCTTTGACATTACGCCCTTTTTGATGGCCAATTATAGTAATGGGAATATTTTCGAGAAATCTAATACCACCTACAATTGCAGGATCATCACTAAACCGGCGGTCACCGTGAAGCTCAAGGAAATCGGTTATGATATATCGAATGTAATCCAGTGTGGTGGGACGCTTGGTATGACGAGCGAGTTTTACAATATCGATTGCTCGATTTGGAATATCAGAAGATATACGCATTTTATCGCTTCTTTTTTTGGAAATTTCTGTTGCCATTTATTTCTCCTCATCAACCGGTATATGCTTTTTGGGCATGAATACGCAAAAGTGTTGAAAGGGTATTTTTTAATTGTTTTCTTTCAATAACAATATCAAGCATTCCATGCTCCAATAAAAATTCGGACTTCTGAAAACCATTTGGAAGACTCTGCCCAATGGTCTGCTGAATGACTCTGGGGCCTGCAAATCCAATAAGTGCATCGGTTTCGGCAATTATTACATTTCCAAGCATTGCGAATGATGCAGTTACACCTCCGGTTGTGGGATCAGCAAGAATGGTGAATAATGGTAATCCTTTGTCATTCAATCGCTTTACTGCTGCGGATGTTTTGGCCATTTGCATTAATGAAAAAATTCCTTCCTGCATTCGTGCACCGCCTGAACAAATTATCAATATTGCAGGTAAGTGGTTTTCTAATGCATATTCTAACATGCGAGTTACTTTTTCACCGACTACAGACCCCATTGAAGCCATAATAAAATTGGGTTCCATCACCCCTAGAGTAGTAGGAAAATCCTTTATGGTACAATATCCGGTAATAATGGCTTCATTGACTAAATTTGCTTCCATGGAGGAACGAAGCTTCTCCAGATATCCGGGAAATAACAATGGATCTTCACTTTTCATTGACTCATCAAATGAGACAAAACTTTTTTTATCACAGAGCATTTTTATTCGTAATAAGGCATCGAGACGTATATTATGTCCGCATTTAGAGCATACATAATGAGCATGTTTTAAAAACGCGATGAAATGACTGGTCTGACACCGGGGACACTTTGGGAATAATCGTGACATGGTTTATACTCCTTGATTCTGTATTTTTCCGACAAAATCGGTGGTATATTGCCCACTTAAAAAAATTCTGTTTCTCATAACTTCTTTATGAAAAGGGATGGTGGTTTTAATACCTTCTATATAAAATTCATCGAGCGCACGTTTCATTCTGTCTACGGCTTCTCGCCGATCTGCACCCCATACGATCAATTTGGCTACCATGGAATCATAAAAAGGAGGTATGGAATAGCCGGGATATACTCCGGAATCAATACGAATTCCAGGACCACCAGGGACAATTAATTGAGAAATTTTCCCAGGGGATGGGTTGAATTCTTTTTCGGGATCTTCGGCATTGATACGGCATTCGATAGCATGACCGGTGATTTTAAGTTTATCCTGGGAAAAATCGAGCTTATCTCCATCGGCAATCCTGATCTGATATTTAATCAAATCAATACCGGTAATACACTCGGTAATAGGATGCTCAACCTGAATACGGGTATTCATTTCAATAAAATAAAATTGCCGGGTCTCGATGTCATATAGAAATTCGATGGTACCGGCAGAATCATACCCTACGGATTGAGCGGCTTTGGATGCAATTTCCCCCATTTTCATTCGAGTTTCATTATCTATTATAGGAGAAGGAGCCTCTTCGATTAATTTTTGGTGTCTACGCTGGATAGAACAATCACGCTCAAATAAATGCAAGACATTCCCATGTTTATCCCCGAGGATTTGAACTTCAATATGTTTGGGAGCAGCAATATATTTTTCAATATACACACGTGAATCACCGAAAGCTTGTTGGGCTTCATATGCGGCGGAATTAAAGGATTTTTCCACATCTTTTTTTTCACAGACGATGCGCATGCCTTTTCCTCCACCTCCGGCGGATGCTTTTATTATTACTGGAAACCCGACTCGTTCTACTACTTCCAGGGCTTTTTGTAATGAATCGATTTCGCCGTCTGAGCCTGGGACAACGGGAACACCGGATTCTTTCACAAGTGTTTTAGCTTTGGATTTATCCCCCATATTCCGAATTACACTGGATTTAGGGCCAATAAAACGTATTTTCATGGCTCGGCATGCATCGGCAAATTGCCAGTTTTCAGCAAGAAATCCATACCCGGGATGAATGGCATCGGATTTGGTAGCTAAAGCAGCTGAAATAATATTCTGATAAAACAAATAACTCTCTACAGCAGGAGGGGGACCGATGCAAACAGTTTCATCAGCGAGTTTTGCAGCAAGGGAATCTCTATCGGCTTTGGAATGCGCAAGTACAGTTTTTAAACCGAGTTCCTTTGCTGCACGTATGATGCGAACGGCTATCTCTCCCCTATTAGCAATTAGTATCCTTGAAATCATATGAATTCCGTTTACCCGGAGGTATCAATTTTAAATATAACCTGGTCATATTCAACCATTTGGGCATTTTCAATACAGATTTCCTTAATAACACCATTGACATCGGCCTGGATTTCATTCATACTTTTCATTGCCTCAACAATGCACAGAACATCACCGACATGAACAGGATCTCCAACTTCAACAAATGGATCGGCTTCGGGTGTCGATGCCCTGTAAAAAGTCCCTACTAAAGGTGCACGAATGGCATAATATTTTTCTGAATTGGATTCAACTATTGGAAGTTTTTCATCTTTACCTTGCTTTTCAATTGCCGGACAAGTATTTTCATCTTTACCGAGCTGATTATCAGTGGAAGCAAACCGGGATGCTGCTTGCGTTTGATTCTCTTTGAAACCTGGGTTATTTATTACAATCTGCTCTTTTCCTCTCCGAACGATTACAGCTGTTTTTCCATCTCTTAATGTTGTTTCTGAAATATCATATTCTCTCATTAAATGAAATAATTTGTCGAGATCAACATCTTTAAAAATCATAGAACCTCCTCATTACTAAACCGGATGACACGACTTATGAACCATATTCATTTGAACAACGAATATTGTATGAAAAAAAAATGGTTTTTGCAATAGGAAAGATTATTTTTTAACGAAATAGAATAAGAAATGTCAGTAAATATTGATCTAATTGGGTTCTTCTTCATCAAATGCAGGAATATAAATCGAAACTAAGGTTCCTTTTCCAACCTGGGAATCGATATAAATCTGTCCATTATGTTTTTTGACGATAGAACGGCAAATGGTTAATCCGAGCCCAACTCCTTCACTGAGAACAGAGTTCTTAGTAGAAAAGAAGGGATCAAATATACGATCGAGATCTCTTTCGGGAATACCTTTGCCTGTATCTCTGATAGTAGTGATTATATAATTTCCTTGGGAGAGGTTAAACTCATTATCAGCAGGAAGTACACTATTGGTAGTATCGATATAAACATGGCCGCCATCGGGCATTGCCTCTATAGCATTGGAAATTATACAATTGAAGAGTTGATGAAGCTGCGATTCATCTCCCATCATATTCCATAAGCTATTGTTCTTAATATAATGAAACGTTATAGTAGAATAGAAAGCAGAAGCATCGATAATTCCTTTTAAAATATTTTTCAGTGATACTTTATGTGCAAAGGGAGCGCCACCTTCTGAAAATGTTAATAATTTACCTGCGAGCTCGGAAGCTTTTATAGAAATCTCTTCTGCTCTGTTCAATGATTTATGAATTTTGGCAGTATCGTGGAGAGATAGTTTTGCTATTGAGATATTACCCATGATAGAAGTAAGGTAATTATTAAAATCCCGAGCAATTCCACCTGCAAGTATTCCGATGGATTCAAGGTTTCTGCTTTTTAAAAGTTCCTCTTCAATTCGGCTTCTTTCGGTAATATCGGTAATGGCCTGAATTGCACATTTTTCCCCACCAAGAGTAATTAATTGCCCTGAAATAAGGAATATTCGTTCTTCACCGTTTCTATTTGTTATTTCAATTCTGATATTTTCAAAATATCCTTGATCGATATACAGATTTCGTAATGTATTGCGAATCTCAGGTTTAATAACTCCTAATCTCTCAAAGGTGTTCCCAACCAATTCTTCCCGATCAAGATCAAATAGTTTCATAGCATTTTGATTTATTTCTATAATTCTTCCCTCTTCAAAACTGGAAATAATGATGGCATGAGGGCTAAGCATAAAAGCTTTCTGGAATTTTTCTTCACTTTCTTTTAATGCCAATTCTGCTTTTTGACGTCTTAAATTATTATTATAATCCGTAACAACCTTTGAAAGTAGAACCGCTAAGAATTGTAAATACTCCTTATTATGTGTTTTAATAATAAAGTCATTGGCTCCGCAATCCAATACTTCGTGGACTCTATTTTCCATCCCTGGTTCTAGTAATATTACACAGGGTATAGGTATATTTCGGTAATGGAACTCCTTGCAAAATGCAATCCCGTCCATATCTTGCAAACTAAAATCGGATATAACTATATCTATGGGTGGCTCTAATTGATTTAAATCCTTAAAAAAATGATGAACCAATTTATACTGGGAGACGATACATTCTTTAAAATCTATTTTAACGGAACTCTCAACCTCATTAACCAGCATATCATCACTGCTTACGACGATTAGATGTTTCATTATAAGTCCTTACAGCATTCCACTTACAAAATGCCAATATGATTAACTTGTTTTTAACGAGAAAGAATATACTCCTTAAAAAAAAAAAATTCAATAATAATTTTTATTTAGAAATTTTCAATTTACCCCAATAAATAGTTGGTTCTATTCATTTTAAGGTTTTCATTGAAAATTTACATGGATTGTGGTAATGTTAATATTAATAAGGAGGCATAATGACAACGAAATTCAGGTTTATGTTTATCCCGATATTATTCATTCTAATTTCATCTATATTATTATTGAATAATACAGCATTTTCGGCAGTACAACGAGTGGATTTCCTGGGACAAAAAGGATTAAATCTAAATGGAGCAGGGCCTTTACTGGTAAAGATGGATTCTCAGCGAAACCGGATCATTCTGGTAAATACAAATACAGCTTCTATTTCGGTAATCGATTCGAAAACAGATGAGGTAACCAATATCCCTATTAAAACCCGTATTCCTCAATATTTAAAAATGGAAGCACTGACATTAGATAATAAGACGGGTAATATATACATTATCGGTTCTCATGGGTTGCATGTAGTTTACCCGGATAAAAAGAAATCGGAAACCTTCGATACAGAAGAGCAGTATGAGATGGTAACGGTAAATGAAAAGACGGGAGATGCTTTCCTGGTGGGACGCGAAAGCACCTGTATTCTGGTTGTGCAATTAAAAACAGGAAAAACAGAAAAAATTCGTTGGACGGATAAAGTCGAAAAAATGATGAATCTGAATCAGACACCTCCACCTTCAATTCGAAAAATAATTTGTGATGCATCACTAAATCAATTGATCGCTGTGGATGGCTATTCATCAGAGTTAAGTATTTTCTCAACAGATTCGAATAAATTAATAAAAAAAAGAAAACTGGAAGTTAAGGGGGGTTCACGGTGGCATTGGGGAGGATATAATGAAAGTACTCATTTCCTCTACCTTGTAATTGAAACCCAAACCAGGGTTGTAAGCGAAGCAATCAAAATCGACATTATAAACGGAAAAGATACAATCATCTCTTTACCGGGATTTACTGAAGGGGTAGGAATTCTTTATAATGGATCTCGGGATGAAGTCTATATCCCTTATGATAATCATCCATCGGTACATGTTGTGGATTTTAAAAACAATGGGAAAATAGAAGAAATAAAAATCCCAACCTATGGGAACGATGCATCTGTTGTAGATCAGGAAGAAGATTTACTTTATGTTTCCTGTTGGGCTTACGGTGAAGTTGAAGTAATCGATTTAAAATCTCGAAAACTTAAAAAAGTGATTAAAGATGTAGGAATTATTCCCCATATGTTCAATATGACGTTTGATCCAGGGAAAAAACGCTTAATTATTCCAATTGGTGCAACAGCAGTTAATGGTTCTTTCGGGGCTGCATTAACTGCTTTGGATCCCTTCACTGAAAAACAAGAAAAAATTTACACGGGTTGGGCTCCGGTAGAACTTGTGGAAATGAAATCGAAAGATGGTTTTCTTGTTTTTAATTCGGAAGATGAATTCGCAGAAGTATTATACGATGGAAATGTTACAATGCACCGGATTCCACCGCAATGTAAGTTCATCAACAATGCACTTGAAACACCTAGTGGTAATATCTATGTCTCCTATGGACCACATCAATCTTATTGGCCGGTGGTGTATATCTGGGGAGCACGGAATGGCATATTGAGTATCGACCCGGATTCAATGACATTTTATGATCGCCGGATTCCAAGAATGGCTCAGGCTATGACATTGGATAAAAACGGTGCATTATATGCACTGCAAAACAATTGGGGAGATGAAAAGCAATTCATTATTTCACTTCCTGATGAATACCGTTTCCCGAATCTCGGAGATCAACGGATCGAATTGGAAGATCCAGTGTCCCGTGAAACTACCCAACGCTTAATAAAATACGATGAAAGCAAACATTGGCTTTATATTTGCAGAGTGGGAGAATCAGATGACTTACCGGGAATTCTTCAAATTTTTGATATTGCTTCCCGTAAAACTCTATTAAAATACCCTGTTGGGCTGAATCCAACAGATATAGTGTTTGATAATTCTTATATTTATATAGCCAATTTCGATTCGGATTCGATTGCGATCATCGATAAAAATGATTTTTCAGTGAAAAAAATCAAAACAGGAAAAAAACCGTTTAAACTTGCGGTATCGAATGGTTCGCTTTTTTCTATCGCTCATAATGACAGACTGCTCCAGGAATTGAATAAAGGTGTATATTATCCTATTCCTTGTCCCGGGAAACCGGATAACCTGGCAGATATGGGATCGAAATTAATTATTACAGCTCATTCGATAGATGCACTTTATATAATAGAATTCGATAAAGAAAAAAAGGTTTTTGAAATCCTTCACAAAGAAAGCTATCCATACGGTGATGTTACAGTGGATACGGATAATTCATCGTTTTATATGCGAGGACAACTGGGCGACGGGATATTTGAATTGAATAAAATTAAAAAAGACAGAAAAGGAAGAATCTGGATTACAGATTACCTATCGGGAAAACTTTTTATTTTTTAGATATTTTCCAGGGGGCTTTTTTAAAAAAACGCCCCCTGGACCCCTTAAAAATTTTTATTTAAAAATTTTATTGAGAGAGGATTGCCATATAAAGTGCATTAGTACCAAATTGAAGAGTATCTACAGGAATACGTTCATCAACGGAATGAATCATCCTATTAAAATTGGTATCGGGTGGTAATTGCATGGGCATGAACCCATAGGTCTGAATTCCAAGACGAGAAAATAAACGGGCATCTGATGAACCGGTTAACATTAATGGAATTGGGATTCCCTGAGGATCTTTCTCTTTAATAATATTTGCAAGGATTTGAAATAATTCCATTTGAGGATAATCAGGACCTTCATCAAAAAGTGAAGCTTCAAGTAGAATATCATTTCCAATTAAGGACCGGAGTTCATTTATTACATCTTGAGGAGTAAATCCTGGGAGAATTCGAACATCGAGTTGAACCTCAATTTGACCTGGAATAACATTAATTTTATCCCCACCGTGTACAATTGTAGGATTAACAGTATTATGAAATAAAGGAATAAACGCATGACCTTTGGGGCCTAAAAGTTTCATAAAAAAGGGATTAAAACGTGGCTTGGTTAGTTGACGCATTATCCATCCGGATGGGAACGGAAGTGCATCTGCAATAGCCAGGAACATTTGCTTTATAACGGGTGTAATATGAACAGGCAAAAGATTTTTATCGAGCTGATCAAGAAATCGGGCAAGCTTTGCCATGGCTGCTCCTTTTACATAACTTGAACCATGCCCGGAATCTCCCTTTATCATGGCTTTTATGATACATTTTTGTTTTTGTGCAACCTCAATGGGATAGAAACGTTTTCCTCCTATATACAGAGTAAAAGCGCCGAATTCACTAAGAGCAAAACGGACATCTTTAAAGTATTGAGGGTGGTTTTCAACAAGAAAACGTGCCCCATATTCTCCATTTTCCTCTTCATCACTGAGAATACATAAGACAATATCTCTTGGAAGAGGGGCGTTTTCAACCTTTGCCTGAATAAATGCAGATGTCATCATTGCAACAGCACCTTTCATATCCAGCGCTCCCCTGCCCCAAACGAATCCATCAGCGATTTGACCTGAAAACGGAGGGTATGTCCATTTTCCAGAACCTGGAGTTACAACATCTACATGGCCATATAATAATAAAGGGGTCTGATCTTGGGCTTTTCCAGGAATACGAGCAATGAGGTTGGGACGTGAAGGGTCTTTTGCAAGAATTGTTGTTTGTATACCATTTTCTTGGAGCAAAGATTTTAAAAACATAATACATTGAACTTCATTACCGGGAGGATTGGTAGTGTCAAAGCGAATTAATTGCTGAAGTAATTCAGCAGGACGTTGATATAATGTTTTATCGATGCTGGAAATCATAACCTCTCCTTATACAAATTCATCTTTGAATATAAGACGGGCATATTTTTTGATAGAAGTAAACGAGTCTTTATTTTCGGGGGTAGATTGAATATATGACTCTATTTTTTCGATTTGAATTTTGGGTACTTGGTTCTCCATAAAATCCCTTTGAATAACAGGGGTAATTTTACAATTCTCAATAAACGCTTTTTCTTCATCTGAGGAAATTGATTTGCACAGAGCAAATGAAATATTCAAAATATTACTGAGTATGATGTGAGGGGCGGAAAAAGATGATGTTAAATTGCCGAGAGAATAAGCGATTACGGCTTTTCTATTGGGATTGGAGGAAGGTGTATAAAATTCGACGGGTTGAATGACATGAGAATGATGACCGAGAATTACATCAACACCATTTTCGACGAGCCAATGGGCTAGCTCGACCTGGTGGAATCTTGGGAAAAATTCGTATTCGAAGCCCCAGTGCAAAGATGCGACAATAATATGACATCCTTCTCTCTTACAATAATCAAGTTGTTCTTCGAGGAGAGAGATATCGGGTAAGTTTTTCCCTGGTTCTATATTATGGAGCTTCACAACATTGACTAAATATTCACTGCCTTGAGGAATTTTTTTTCCATTCAATCCAAAAGTGGCTGAAATAAAACCGAGACGTAATCCATTTCTTTCTATTATACGGCCTTGAGTCTGTTCTTTAAGTGCGCGATTGGTTCCAAGATCGATAATATGATCGGCTTCAAGCTGAGCAAGAGTAATATCGAGCCCTTCCGGTCCCATATCGAGTGTATGGTTACAAGCTGTATGCAAAAGGGTGAAACGTTTCCCTTTAAAAGATGTGAGTGCATCGTATTGGGATTTTGTACAGCAGAGGGGGGGTGTTTCCTTATCACTAAACGTATAACTACCGGTACTTTCAGAAGTTAATTGGGATTCGAGATTGGCATAAGAAATATCAGATTGGAATATAAACTCCCCTACTTGGCTATAAATGGAATCTTTTGAATTTTCGAGTCCTTCTGTTTTTATCAAGTCACCGACAGCACTGAGAGTAATAGAACGGTTTTTTATGAAACCTGCGGGAATAGGGAAACTGGAATTGGGTTTTGTATTAAAAGAATGAGATGGAATATTCTTTTCTGGGAATTTTACGGGTTTTTTACTTTTATATCCCCAATAAATTTTTTCCATGAGAGACCATGATTCAAAATCAGCAGACATTTTTGTTAATGGATACTTCCAAAATCCGAATAGATCTGCGGAGGTATGAATAATTTTAACAATGCATCGAAGTAAGGGGGAAATTTTTAATGCATCAAGAGGAGTTGAAGGTAGATTGCTTTTCATGTTTAAAAAATATCTCCTATTTTGATAAAAAATTTTTTTAATTCAGCGGTATATCATATTATAATATTATTATGGATACGGAACAAGAGTTTAAGGTAAAAAAATCAAGAATACAAAACGATTTAATGGAGGTAAAATTAGTAATAAGAAATGACTCAGATTTTACATCTAACAACATTACACTCAAATTTATTTTATATAAAAATCATATGGGGGTATTGACAAAATGTGAAAATTGTTTTATATTTCTTAACCGGGTAGAGAAAATCGACCCGGGAATATTAAAAAGAAATAGAAAGAAATTGAAAACACATGTAATAGGAGGTGCTAAATGAATATTCAACCTTTGGATGAGCGGGTATTGGTAGAACCTTTGGATGTAGAAGAAAAAGTAGGTGCTATCATTATTCCCGATACAGCAAAAGAAAAACCGAGTATGGGAAAAGTTGTCGCCGTTGGAACCGATGAAGAACTCCAGAAAGTAATTAAAGTTGGAGACAAAGTGATTTTCGGAAAGTATGCCGGTGAAGAGATCAAGATCGAAGGGAAAAGACATTTGATTATTTCCCGTTCGGATATTTTAGCCAAGATTGCTTAGTTTTAGGCAATCATAAAAGAAACGTGAAATTTTACGATTTAGAAATAATTTAAATCGAATAGGAGGAATTGAAAATGGCTAAGGAAATTACATTAGGAGAAGAGGCAAGACAAGCCATTTTACGTGGTATCGACAAGCTTGCCAATACAGTAAAAGCAACTTTAGGTCCCAGGGGCCGGAATATTATCCTTGAAAAGAAATTCGGATCCCCCAATATTACGAAAGATGGTGTTACAGTAGCTAAAGAAATAGAATTAAAAGACCCACTGGAAAATATGGGTGCTCAGATGGTAAAAGAAGTGGCTTCAAAGACATCGGATGTAGCCGGTGATGGAACCACTACTGCTACAGTTCTTGCTCAGTCAATTTATAGAGAAGGTTTGAAGATGGTAGCTGCCGGTGCCAACCCGACTTTAATTAAAAAAGGTATCGATACTGGCGTAGAACATGTCATTAAGAACTTGAAAGATTTGAGTCAGCAGGTTACTGGTAAAATGATTGCCCAGGTAGGCGCCATTTCCGCTAACAATGATATTTCTATCGGAGATATTATTGCCGAGGCAATGGAAAAAGTTGGAAAAGATGGTGTTATCACTGTAGAAGAAGGTAAATCTCTGGAAACAGTACTGGATTTTGTTGAAGGTATGCAGTTTGACCGTGGTTTCCTTTCTCCGTATTTTGTAACTGATGCAGATCGTATGGTAGCAGAAATTCAAGATGGTTTGATTCTGTTATATGATAAGAAGTTATCCAATCTGCGTGAAATGCTGCCGTTATTGGAGCAGGTTGCCAAATCAGGTCGTCCGATGTTGATTATTGCTGAAGATATCGAAGGCGAAGCTCTGGCTACCCTGGTATTCAACAAAATCCGTGGTATCCTGAACGTAGTTGCTGTAAAAGCTCCTGGCTTTGGTGACAGACGTAAAGCAATGTTAGAAGATATCGCTATCTTAACAGGTGGACAGGTAGTTTCAGAAGAACTTGGTATGAAGTTGGAAAATGTAAACATCAGCCACCTTGGCGGTGCAAAAAAGATCCTGGTTGATAAAGACAACACCACTATCGTTGAAGGTGCTGGTACTGATGAAGCAATCAAAGCTCGCATTCACCAGATTAAGAATCAGATCGAAGACACGACTTCCGACTATGATCGTGAAAAATTGCAAGAAAGATTGGCCAAGTTATCGGGCGGCGTAGCTGTAATCCGTGTTGGTGCTGCTACTGAAACCGAATTAAAAGAAAAGAAAGCCCGTGTCGAAGATGCAATGCATGCTACCAAAGCAGCAGTTGAAGAAGGCATCGTCCCTGGTGGCGGTATCGCTCTTCTCAAGAGCATCAAGACTTTAAAACAGATCAAACTGGATGGAGATTTACAGTTGGGAATCAATATCTTGATTAAATCCCTGGAATCCCCACTCCGTCAGATTGCAGCCAATGCCGGATTTGAAGGTGCTTCAGTTGTAGAGAAAGTAGCCAATTCCGAAGAAAAATACTTTGGTTTTGATGCTTTGAATGAAAAGTACACGGATATGATCGCAGCTGGAATTATCGATCCTACCAAAGTTGTCCGCACAGCATTACAGAATGCATCTTCAGTTGCTGGTTTATTGCTTACGACCGAAGGTCTGGTTTCCGATATTAAAGAAGAAGAAAAACACGTACCTCATATGCCTCCCGGTGGCGGTGGTATGTATTAATTTTTGCCAAAGGCGAATAGTTTTAAATATAAAAAAAGGCAGCTCTTCGGAGCTGCCTTTTTTTTTACATTCATTTTCAAGAATTTTATTAATAGATTAAGGGGTTTTATTATAGATCAATAAATGTGGGTTAGAGATTAAATTTAATCTATTGTTTTCATATGCTTAGTTATTTTTTCAACCATTTGATTATCACCTAAATAACCAAATACTTCAATAGCTCTCTTAAAATGACTTTCAGCATCTTTATCTGAACCTAATGCTTTATAACAGATTCCAATGGCAAATAAATCCTTTCCTACTCCACTGGTATTATCGATCGCGCTATCCACGAATTTTGCTTTCTCATAATATATTAATGCTGTTTTCCAGTCTTTTGTACTATAACTATATACGTACCCGATATAATAACAAACGAAACTTAATACCTCCATATCATTCATTCGATTTTTTTTAAATCGTTTTTCAAGGATGGGAACAAATGATAGAAGGGTGGATAATTGAGATTTATAATCAGTGTTTAATAGTATCTCAACGTTTTTGTGATTCAACATCTTTTCAAACATTTTCGTGTAACCTTCTTTTGGCATAAACTGATACTTATCCGTAAAATACCGGCAATCATCATTTGTCCGCACCGGAATTCTACCACACACTGAAGCAGCTAATTCTTTTGTTTCTAAGTTCCACTGCTTCTTTGTGTAATGTTTGAAAAATTTTTCAAATAAATCTTGCCCTACTTGGTTCACAATAATGTCTTCCGAATTCATCACAGGGTAGCGGTTTTC
>JAKAGC010000661.1 GCA_021817755.1 Acidobacteriota bacterium
GATGATGTCGGTTTTATTGAAGAGAAATACCATCCCTTTGAGAAATCCGGTTTAGCTGTTCTCCCGCTTAATATACAGGATGGTTCATTACTGGCTCACTGGCACCAGTCACTAACCATGGACCAGGCATGGGAACGCGTGAAAGAGATACTGGAAACAGCTCGAAAACATAAAGCAGTTGTAACCATTCTATGGCATAATGTATCTTTTACCTATCCCCGGTGTTGGCAGAATCTGTATACTCGTATTATCGAGCAAGGGAAAGCTGATGGAGCCCGTTTTATGACTGCAATCGAAGCAGTGGAGAACAGATGATCGAATTGGTTTATACCCTTTTCCTTCTTTCCGGTCTTGTTAAATCATTTCTTCTTTTTTATGCTGCCCGGTTTATGATAATCGATTTCACTCTACTTTGTGCCATTGTGCTGGTCGGAGCCTATATATTTCAGGCCGGGAAAAATTTCTTTTTTAAGAATAGTTTCTACATTCTCAAAGAATCCCGGACAATACTGTTTACCCTCGGTGGATTTTATATCTGGATGATTTTTTCGCTTTTATATACCCCTTCCCCTCAGTATGCCTTTACTAAAACTGCCCTGTTTATTACAGATGTCATTGCACTTGCCTTTCCTTTTTTATATTCTTATTTTGATCCCCGGCGTTTTGTCCGCTGGTTTGTTTATACCGGAACAGGACTTGTACTGATTTACTCTGTTTTACTCCCAGGTGTTTATGCATCATATCTAAGAAATCTGGATAATAAGGATTTTGTTGAGCGCTACCTGGAAATTGGGTATCTTGCAGGGATTGCTTTTTTACTCGTTTTATTTGCATGCCCCCACATGAGAAAATCTATCCGCTTGATTCTCGCCGGTATAAACGCTTATGCTCTTTTTATTTCATCTGCACGCGGACCCCTCATATTCCTTGCATTTGTACTTTTTATTAAATCGATTCCTCTTCTCTTTACTTTCTTTAAAAAGGCGCGCAAACCCAATCTTAAAACGGTTGTATATATTACCGTTGCTGTTGCGATTCTATTTGCAGGCGCATATTTCACATGGGATCAATATTCTCCTCTCATCGACCGAACTATTATGCGGCTCGAACGTCTGTTTACTCCTGAGACCACCGCAGGTATAGCCGAACGTGTTGCTCGCATCTCTTTTTCTTTTGATAATATTTTCCAAAATGCCAATAATTTTCTTTTTGGTTCCGGTATCGGCAGCTTTGGCATTCTCTATGAGAATCAGGATATTCGTTCTTATCCTCATAATATCTTTTTGGAAATCGGATTTGAAATGGGAATAATCGGTGTAATTCTTTTCCTATTCCTCTTAATCGTTTATTTGTTCAAAATTCGCCGGCATTTCGATTTCCTGTTGATTGTATTGTACTTGATATTAAACAGCCTTAAATCCTATTCATTGGTGGAATCCCGGGTTATGTTCGGGATATTCGCCGTGTTACTCCTCTATGCCTCTCGATGGCCTCTGAATTCACTAAAATCAATTCCCGGAGAAAATAAATAATGATTCGTATATGTCATCTATCTTCCGTACATCCACCTTTTGATACCAGGGTGTATTTTAAAGAATGTAAAAGTCTTGCTTCTGCCGGTTTCGATGTTACCTTCATTGCTCGAACTTCCACTTCATCCGGTGAACTATCATTGATTCCCCCCGCTGAAAAGACACCTAAAGGCGAAGTACGTATTATTCCTTTTTATCCCTATAAGAACCGTTTTTCCCGTATCCTCCTCTCTCCATTTCGAATGTTCCGTGAAGCACTTAAACAGAAAGCATCCCTTTATCATTTCCATGATCCGGAACTCATTCCTGTCGGTATCATGCTCCGGATTGCAGGAAAAAAAGTTATATATGATGTTCATGAAGATTTCCATAAACAAATCAAGGATAAACCTTATTTGCACAATTCCTTCCTGAAATCGTTTCTTTCAATTTCCGTATTGTGTTTTGAAAAAATCGGTGCTCTCTTTTTTAATCGGATCATAACCGCTACTCCCAGTATTTCACTAAATTTTAATCCCCAGAAAACAAACGTTGTTCGCAATGTACCCGTTTTAGCAATGATGGGAGCAGATGTCCAACCTGCAACCGATGTTGTAAAAGATAAACCCGTTGTCACTTATGCCGGTGTTTTAACACGTATCCGTGGGATTAAAGAAATCATCATGGCAATGGAACATGTGGGACCTAAAGCGGAGTTGTGGCTGCTGGGAAAATGGGAGAGCGATGCCTTTTACCATGAATGCCATAACCTGGAAGGATGGAAATATGTTCGCTTTCTGGGTCAAAAACCCCAGGAAAAAGTATATGAATATATGAAATTGGCTGATATCGGACTGGTTAATTTTTATCCCCTCGCTAACCATATGGAAGCCCTTCCCAATAAAATATATGAATACATGGCATTAAGCTTACCCATGGTGCTTTCACATTTCCCATCGTGGAAGGATGCTTTTGAGTCCTGTGCTTTATTTGCAGATCCAAAAAATCCCAAGGAGATTGCACAGCAGATTGGTGCGCTTTTGGATAATCCCGATTTAATGCAGGAGAAGGGAAGAAAAGGGCGAGAACTAATCGAAACCGGTTTTTCCTGGGAAAGTGAACAAGAGAAATTGATTGACGTTTATAAAAAGATACTTTTTTAATGTTTTTAGGAGTTTAAAATGGAATTGTTTTTAAAGAATGTGCGTTTCCTGGATTGGCAGACTCTTGAATTTAAAGAGTGCCATCTCCGGGTGAATGAAGGAATTGATAATTCCATCGAATTTATTGATGAAAAGATGCTTCCTGCCACTGCCATAGATTGTATTGGGAAAATTGTTACGAAATCCTTCGGTTGCGGTCATCATCATGTTTACTCAGCTCTTGCACGGGCCATGCCTGCTCCGGCAAAAATCCCCCATAATTTTCCTGAAATTCTGGAGTATGTTTGGTGGGCTCTCGATAAAAAATTAACTGCTCCAATCATTGAAGCAAGCGCTCTTGTTACTGCGCTTAATTGTGCCAAAAATGGTGTGACTTTCGTTATCGATCATCATGCCTCTCCTTTTGCCATTGAAAATTCCCTGGAAATAATCGGAAAAGCTTTTGACCGTATCGGTGTATCTCATCTTCTTTGCTATGAGATTTCCGACAGAGATGGAGAAATCCCAGCTCGTAATGGGTTGGCAGAAACCGGGAATTACCTTGAAAAT
>JAKAGC010000662.1 GCA_021817755.1 Acidobacteriota bacterium
TGCAATTGTTTCCCCAGGAAGAACGTAATTCAGGAACACAATTCCTTCATCACTTCTTACGAGGCCCCATCCGCCGTTTGTAATTTTTTCTACTATACCTTCTTTCATATTGGAAAAGACAACCGATAGTTTTGTAATATCAGTATGACTACCGGTTGTCCAATGTGTTTAAGATTTCTATTTTAATTGATAGAGATTACCAATCTCTGGTTTTTAAATTTCGGAACCGATAAAATCGTGAAAGTAGCAGTTAATTTATCCGGTGCGATTTCGATTGAATAATCAGTATTTTCAGTAAAAAGTTTCGGAAAAATAGCGATACTTTTTATTTTTTCAATACCCAATTCAGCAGCAGAAATAGTAATCTGCGTATTGGCTCTGAGGTCCATAGATTTCTTGAATAACTCAGGGGATATATCTTTCAGCTTGGTTGAACGGAGAAAGCCTCCTTTGAGGATTTCGCTATTTTTGAGATTTTTTTCCGTATCGATCAAATAATAAAAAGAATTCACTTCGAGGTTAAGTTCACTGACTTTTCCCATCAGACTTTCCTTTTCTTGGGTAAGAGTTTCCAGTTGCGCCAATATTTCATCTCTTTTAGCTTCCAGTTCCTTAATTTCCGTTGAAAGTTGATCTCTCTGTGAAATAGCTTCATCTCTTGCATCGACCAGTTGTTTCTTCGCTTGGCGAATAATTGTATTGGGAGAAACAGGTGCGGTTCCCTGAGTTACAGCTGTACCGTATTCTTCTCCAGTGTAGAAATTATACACTTTGAAACCTGGAACCAATATATCAAGTAGTGCCGTTTTTTCGATCAATTCCTGAGCCCGTTTCTTTTCTACTCCCTTTTCATTAACAAGGAAATCAAGAGCGATTTTAAAATGGCTTTCACCTTTTTTTACAACATGAGGAACAGGCAGTTTCTTTTCGATTTCTGTAATTTGTTCTTTGAGATCCTGAATTTCTTTATTTTTTTCAAGAATATCTTGCAGAAGAGATTTAACAGAGTTATCCTTTTCATCTGCGATGCGTTGTTCCAGGAGCTTTTTTTCTTCATCGCTTAGGTTCAGTGTATTAACACCAAGGGATTGCCCACCCGTTTTGTCTTTGTATTCATTCATATTTTTAAAAATCTGGTTTTCCTTTTGTTTGATATCATTTTCCATTCCCTGGACTTCCTGGGTTAATTCTGTCATTTGTTGAATCTCGGCAGAAGTCCCGGCTACAGGAGATTTGGGTTTAAAAAATACGAAATAGGCAGCTACCGCAAGTGCGATAATCAAAAGAATAATAAAAATAAAAAGTCCTTTTTTCGATTTTTTAGCTGGGGCTTTTTCGGTTTTGTTGTTTTCTAATTCTTCAGTTTTTTTATCATCGGTGGTTACGGGTTCTTCCGATGTCTGGATTTCAGTGGTTTTGTTTTCATCCATTGGTTATACCTCCAAATAGATTGTAAATTTCTTTTATGAAGGATTATAATGCCACATTTTTACATTTTTTTCAAGAATGCGTTTATAAAAAGTAAAAAGAGGTGAAAGATATGGAGGGGTTTTTGTGGGAGGGAGGTAAGTGTTGCGGGGGATGGTAACGACCACCCCCCGTCACTTTTAAATTTGACTAAAACTGATACCGGAAACCTAACAAAATTTCATGAGCTTCTTTAAATTTGAGATCCTTTCTAACGGGAACGCGGAGTTCTCCAAAGATAGATCCTTTTTTATTGAAGCTTTTGAAAATATCATAGCCGATGTTGCCAACGATATCCAAGCCTTCTTTCCAATCATCCCTTACTTTTGTTGTATACCCAACGCCGGCTCCAATAAAGAAATCGGACATATGGTAATTTAACAATAAGTTAGAGATAAAATGGTTTTTAAAACGTTCACCTGATAATTTGACGGCATAACCACCGGAAAGGATGAAACTTACTTTTTCGGGTACGATCAGGTAAGAAAGACCGATACGTCCGAAAAGGTAACCGGAGTAAGTGCCTTTTGCAACCATTGGACCTGCTTCAACCAGCATATAGAGTTTTTTCTGTACTTCGATAGGTCCGACGGAGCAATCGTTTTTGGAAACACGGTTGGTATCATCAGTAACTTGTACGGAAGCACCGTAAATTCCGGATTTGTCGAATTTTTTAGTCCAAACCAGAGGTTCGGTGTTGACCGTTTTTTGTTCGACGACCTGACCACTCTTTTTGTCGGTCACGGTAAAATCAGCCAGCATGACTTTTCCGTCTTTGTCGCTAGAACCGGAGGCATCCAGTTTAACAGATTGTCCGACGTATATCCGATTCGGAGATACTTTAAGATCGCATTCCGGGGGATAAGGTTTTAAAACGTCGCAAACAGCTGTGCATTCACCTTCAGCGGGGATACCGTCTGCATTGAATGCTTTGGCAGATATAATATGCCTTCCGGGATCTTTAAAACTGGTTTCCCATTTAGGTGAATCCATTGTGAGTTCTTTGGATTCTACCTCTTTTCCATTAAGCGTAATGGTTACTTGAAATTTAGTTGCACATTTCGAACCACTAACATCGATTGTAACCGGTTCGTCGACGTTCCGGGTAGAATGACTGACCTGGACATCACAAGAAGCGGCACCGGCTTTTGTATTCCATAAAGAGATATTTCCACAGACTCTCGGGATTACGATATCG
Source organism: Acidobacteriota bacterium (assembly GCA_021817755.1). Taxonomy (GTDB): domain Bacteria; phylum Acidobacteriota; class Aminicenantia; order UBA2199; family UBA2199; genus JAKAGC01. The sequence continues at coordinate 2,666 of JAKAGC010000662.1, forward strand.
TAGGCTTTACATTCGCATGTTACTGGAAATATAAAAGCATCTACGGTTTTCTTTCCTTCCCATTGAACATCCTTGGAAACTTCAACGGATTTTTTGGGTTTGGAATAGAAAAGCATCCACGGAATAACCTGTCCCTTCGGAATAACAATATCCTTGATCTCAGCGGTATTGATCTGTTCCATAAAAGGTGTGTACAGTTCAGGCATACCAGCTTTTTCGAAACCTTCTTTGATCCTGTCTTTGTAGGTGTCAACTAGTTTCTTTAATTGATCTGCGCTGCTGATCCCACCCTTCTTCGGCACTTTCATCAGAGGTGCAACATTTAATTTTGTAATTTTCTTAGCGGAGGTAATTGCGGGAAATACCATCAGCAGAGCGACAATAACGATTAGCATTCTCTTAAACATCATCGTCAAATCCTCCTTTTAATTTTATAATGTCATTATTATACTTGAATTTTTTTTTTTTGCCTATACCCGAAACAAAAAATTTATTATTTTTTTTACAAAATTAATAAAAAAAAATGTTAATTTTGGTTGAAAATCCTTTT
>JAKAGC010000035.1 GCA_021817755.1 Acidobacteriota bacterium
GGTGGTCAATTGTGCTATACCGGTTATATTTTCGGTGGAAAAGTGATTTACAATCCATGGTCTATTATCAATTTTTTACGAAGTAGTGCAAAAGAATTTTTGCCTTACTGGATAAACACCTCAGATAACCAGGTAGTCGAGACATTATTATCAGGCGGGGGAAAAGAACTCAAGGAAGATCTGGAACAACTCATTCGTGGTGAATCTATTGAAAAAGCAATCGATGAAAATATAATATTGAAAGAAGTATCTCTCCGTGAAGATTTATTATGGAGTTTCCTGCTTATGGGGGGGTATCTGAAATCGATAGAGAAAAGAAGAGACCCTGCTTCCGGAAAGTTTTATTGCACGCTGGCTATCCCCAATGAAGAAGTAAAATCGACATATACAGGTATAATCGACCGCTTTTTTACTACAAAAATCGAAACAAAAAAACTTGAAATAATGCTAAAAGCGTTGATCGATGGAGATATAGAATTATTTGAAAAGATGTTAAAAAAGGTTATTCTTGCGGTATTTAGTTATCACGATTTTAGTGGGGAACCGGAAAAAGTCTATCATGCCCTTGTTCTTGGCCTTTTGATTTGGATTACCAATACTCACGAAGTAAAATCCAATAGGGAATCGGGATATGGAAGATATGATATCATGATTATACCGAAAGATAGCGCAAAAATTGGATATGTAATCGAATTTAAAGCAGTTGATAAAGATGAAAATGAATCCATTGAATCAGCAGTAAAAACTGCATTAAAGCAGATTGAAGAAAAAAAATATGACATTGAATTAATTAACCGAGAGATAAAAGACATCCGGAAACTTGCGATTGTTTTTTCCGGCAAAGAAGTATTTGTAAGATACTGAACAGTTTTAAATAAAGAAGGAATAAGATAAAGTAAAAAAAAGAATTAAACGTAAATTTCTACATCCCGTAGATGGGAATAGAAATGCCTTTGTATTCTCTCTCTTGTTTAAATATCTTCTCTTCCCAGGTTAACTCCCTCGAACGATTGAAAACCAATAAATACCCTTCCTTTGTCCCGCATTTATCCATGTATCCCCACAATTGCTCTAACCCTTTCTCTATAATGCCATCATGTGAACCATACATTAATTTAAGCTCTATAACCGTTTCCTGTTTTCCACTGCTATAAGGCCATTGAATAAATACATCTGTCCTCTGCCTTCCCAAACCGTATTCCCGGTCTACTTTCCCCCCACCATTTATTACCCTTTGCAAAAAAGCTTGCAATAACAATTGCGGCCCGGCTTCTTTATAATGGAATCCTTCCTCCCAGTGCTCGAAGTTTTTTCTGAAAAAATCCTGGAACGCAGTCAATAATTTATCCATGTCTAAACGTCCCTCTTCGGTGACATACCAGGCGGATTCCTGGCGGATAGTCAATTGCGTACTATAAGTTAATTCCCTGGGTATAATTTCTTTATAAATTCGATTTGCAATCCGTATCTGTTTCTCTTTTTTTATCAATCCAAGATCGATTACATATTCCACATCATCTGTAGGTATATTCTTTGCCTCTGATTCACATGCCAGGATCGGACTAATAACACTACGAACCCGTTCTTCTTTTAATTTGTCCGATAATTGGTCAAGATGCGTTTCCCTTCTTAAAATTAAGTTTTCTTTAGCTTGCTCGATCAATTCAACGGTTATCTCCGTTTCCCTATTGCGTCCTTCTTTTATTTCAAAACAAGTTTCATATGCAAGTGCATTTACCAACCAGGGTTGGCCTTCGGTTAAATCCCATACCAAAGGGAAAACATCTATATTAAATTTTTGACCGGTTTGACGGGTATGCATCAGGTAGAGTTTCTCTATTTCCAGAGGGGAAAAGTTTCCTAATCTTAATGATGTGGCTTTTACATTAAAAGCACTTCCTCCTGTGACGACTGTTTTTTCGGTTTCGGAATGAATACGGTAATCTCTGACATCTCGAACGCCACATAATATAATACTTTGAGGAAATAACCGGGGACGTTTTTCATATCCGCTTCGCAATTGCCTTAACAACGAAATGAGCGTATCTCCGATCAGGGCATCAACTTCATCGATAAAAAGTACAATGGGTTTCTCGCTCTGTTTACACCATGCGGATAATAAGTAACTTAACGCTGAAAACGCCCCCCGTTTAAATGCAGATTCCCAATTTTTTTCAAGGTAATCATCATTTAAACGTGAGTTAGCATCATCTGCAATCGTTCCCAAAATAGCGCGTATTCCTTCTTTTACATTGTTCCTGGCTGCTTGAGCACTTTCAATATTGGTATACAGAACTTTGTAATCACCACGGTTATTTAAATAATCCATTAATGCCAATAAGTAAGAGGTTTTTCCTGTTTGTCTCGGTGCGTGAAGAACAAAATATTTTTTTTGATCGATTAAACGTAAAATCTCCTCTAATTTCATACGTTCCAGAGGTTCTATATAATAATGGTCATCGCGCCTGATCGGACCTGCTGTATTAAAAAAACGATTCATCGATCATCTCCTGTCAAACTTTATTATAATCCAAAATATACAAAAATGAAATAGGCTTTCACTGCCTAAATTCATCGTCTAATACTTGTAACTTTTTTGAATTATGGTTTGACTTTCCAACCCTTTTGTTTGAAAATATCTTCTATTTTGCTCTTTTTGTATTGTTTTACATATTCCAACCAAGCTTCATGAATGGGATTATAATAGGTCTGCGCACTCTCAAGATCAGGGAAATGGATTAAATACACCTCACCACCTTCAATCAAAAGCCACGTGGTTGTCTGTCCCCAAATTCCCCACCTGGGAATTTGTTTTCTTATTGACAACCTTTCATGATAGTTGTATTATATGCTGCGTTAGGAGGCAAAAATGACAGAAATCATCCTTAAAACAAATAACCCGGATCATGCTTCGCTGGTTGTAAAAGAAGCCCTCGAACTTGAAAAGATGCGCGTCAGACACAGCCTTGAACTTACGAAGAATCGCTTGAAAAGATTTGAAAAAAAATACAATGTCTCCTCGAACACATTTATAAACCAGTGGAGTGCGGAAGATTTGAAGGGCGGAGATATGGAGTATGTGGAATGGGCAGGAGAATACCGTTTCGCTTTAAATCTATCCGAAAGATTCGATACCTTAAAAAGCATTAAACATGTCACTCCATAATCATATTAACTCCTTCCGCCAGAATCTGGAAAAACTTCAGGATTATGGTTATTCCGAATCATTGGAGATTAATGAAGAAATAAGGGCAAATAAACAGGTAGTTTTGACAGCATTTGCGATTTTGATCGATGGCTCGAAATTTCAAATCAGAGAATATATCGATGCCAGGTACAAAATAGAAATAGTGAGTTATGCATACCATTTCCAGGATATTCGAGGACAATGTATTTTCCGATATGATAACGCCGTACATCGCCCTCCCTTAGAGTTCAAAGAACACAAGCATAAAGCGGATGGAAATATTATCAAAGCTTCCATACCCATGATTTCGGACCTTGTAGATGAGATAATCCTCCATCTGTGAAATCCGTATAATCAAAGGCCAAAAAAGTTTTATAAATTCGTGTTCATTCGAATAATTCGTGGGCCAAAAGATGCGCCAGCGCTAACACTAACACTATTTGACTTTCCAACCCTTTTGTTTGAAAATATCTTCTATTTTGCTCTTTTTGTATTGTTTTACATATTCCAACCAGGCTTCATGAATGGGATTATAATAGGTCTGCGCACTCTCAAGGTCAGGGAAATGAATTAGATACACCTCACCTTCCTCAATTAAAGGTGCAATATAATATTCAAAAGGTGAATTATCTTTTCCTTTGCCTGCTTCGAATACCTGCGGAAAAGGAATAGTTAGTAGATCATCCATATTACCGGGTTTTTTAAGTTCTTTGTATTTTTTCTCGAAAAGATCATTCCGTCTCCATCGGTTGAATTGAATGACCATTTCATCCCATGTATCGCATTTTAAATCGATAAAAATCACACCGAGCCATTCACCGGTAGGAAGTAGCAATTCATCTTCGTTAATCTTCTCGAAAAGAGGGTAATCCAGTGTAATATAAGGTTTCCGTTCGATATAAGTTACTTCGAGAGCCTGGCCGATGGATGCGATAAAAAACAGCGAAGGCCATGCGGCTTTTTTTAAGTCCCGAATACACCAGGGAGGAAGAATGCGTTTGAGGCTAATCCTGGTAAATCCTTTATTAATATTGAAAAAAAGGTTTAAATCCTCTATGTTGATATTGTCTCGGATTTCCTTTTCAAGGAATTGAGTACGATAAAATTGGAAAGGCTTTAATTTGCCCTCTATCACGTTTTTTGCATCGTTATAGAGTTCCTCTTGTTGTTGAAGACAATGGGTCAATTCAAACCGTTCCGAATTGGCTTCAAACCATTCGAGGATGGCAGGAATCGCTTTTTCTTTTTCCTCTGGAATATCCCAATTGGGTGGAGAAGTCATTGATTTGATAACGCGTCCACCGAAAAAGAACTCACGGAATACGAGGATTTTATTATTCTGTATGAAAAATTTCTCCTGTTTAGAGAAACTAAACGGCTGAAGTTTTTCGAGAAGTTGAAGCGAGAGTTCCGAGGCAAATGTAACGAGTGGAATAAAAACTTGTTCCATTTCGAATGTGAGACGGTTTTCGCGGGTAATAACCAGATCGAAAGGCAATCCCACCAGCATTTCGGGTTTTGTCTGGTAGAGTACGGAATTACGTTCCAATTGCCGGAATTCATTTTCCCGTTGGTAGTCATCTCCGCCGCGGATGTGGAATTCATCGGCAAAAGATGAAAGGATAGCTCGATAAAGTGCATCGAGGTCTGTGAGTGAGATGTTTTTTTTCACCTGTGGTAATTGGATTCTTTTTTTCAATTCGCGGTAGACTTCCTGGGCAAGGAAGAATTTTTTTCCACTGATAATGTTCCTGTATATACGAGCAGAATTCCAGATAATCAATTGGTTTAGCAGGTCCGAGTTGTGTGCAAGAGACGCCACTTTTTCCCCTGAATACTCTTTACTGACAATACCTCTGGTTTCAAGAATAGCAATGCATTTTAAAGCACTATCAACCGTAACTGGATTGACTTTCTGAGCTTCAAGGAGCATACGGGCGCTTCGAAGAGAAACAGGTAATTCTGCCATTTTGTGGCCATCTTCAGTGATGGTGTTATCTTCATTGATTGCACCCAGGAGTTTAAGCTGGCGTATGGCTTTAAATATCAGTGCTTTGGCCGGCAGGTGAAAGAAAGGGAATTCGAGAGGGGAGATACCCATTTTAATGAGACGTAGGGTTACGGATTCGAGGTTGAGCCGTTGAATTTCAGGCTCAGGGAAAGCTATACGGTCTTTGATACCGGCATCGGCGCATAAAAAATATTGCCCTGCTTTGACACGACCTGCGCGGCCTGCTCGCTGCATGCATTCGGAACCGGAAATATCCACAGGGTACAATCCTTCAATGCCTCGAACAAGACGGAGTTCTTTTTTAATACCACAATCCACTACTGCATCGATATCATCTATGGTTAAACTGGTTTGTGCGATATCTGTGGCAACAATTACTTTGGGTAAATTGTAATGCTCGAACACAAGGGCTTGCTCTTTGAGTGATAATTCGGAATGAAGTGGCAGGATTTTGGCTTTTAATTTTTCCGCTTTCAACATGCGCTCAAGGTCATCGATAAAGGTTTCGATTTCCTGTTTTCCGGGTTGGAAAACAAGAACGTTTCGTTCCAGCTCCACCATCTGAGCCGTATCGGGTAAGAGGAAATGGGGGTTGTTGTGGTGCATGGTAACTGGGAAGCCACGACCGGGAACCGATATAACAGGAGCATCATCAAGGAAAGAAGAGAGACGGTCGGCTTGAAGAGTAGCAGACATAATGACAATGCGTTTGCCAGTCTTTTTTAAGTAACCGTTTTCCAGTTGTTGCTTGACCATGCCAACAAGAACTTCCTGGTTGAGGTTCCATTCATGGATTTCATCGAGGATAAGGACATCGTAATCTCTTCTGCGTTTGATTTCACGGACCATTTGAACGCCGTCCGTAACATAAAGAAGAGTAGTGGCCTTAGATTGTCTGCTGTCAAAACCGGTTTGGTATCCGATTTCCTGACCGAGTGATTTGCGTGTGAGGTGGGCGAGGTAGTGGGAGAGCGAGCGGGCTGCGATTCTACGAGGTTGAGTAACATGAACGATTTTCTTTTTTTGCCACATCCAGAGTGGAACACGTGTAGATTTACCGGCACCGGTTTCAGCAGTTAGTATTGTAATGGGGTTTTTGGCAATAGTATATTCGATTTCCTTTTGGAAAGCATCAATAGGTAATTCGTTCATGGTCGTTCCCTGTGTCAGCTTGTATAATACCAGAGAATCGGGTTTATGGCAAGTTTTTTTAACCACAGAGTGTACAGATTATACTAAATTTTTGTTTTTTTACTATAAATTCATATAATATCTCTTTTTCTTTAAACTTACGCCCACCAGGGACTTGTTTTAAAAAACCCGTCCCTGGACCCTGACAAAATTTTTGGTAAGATAGATTTAGTGTATCCTGTACATTAAATGAGTTGAATGGTTTGATTGTATAACTGGATCAAAAAAAAGACGAGTTTGACTGTGTGATCAGTGAAGGGAGTTCATTTCTAATGAATCAGATTGCATAATGACCAGGAATTCGTTACCAGGAAAATTCACTTAATATTATTGAGAGCCCATGTTTGACTTAACAGCAAAAGTATTTCTTTATTCGGTTAGTAACTATTTTTTCCCATATGCCTGGTCATGGGGGCCAATATCGATAAATTTGATTGTATCATTCGTGCATTCTTTACAATCGTTACAAAGTACTATTTTGTCATCGCCTCTTTTTCTGCACCCTTCACAGTACAAAAATATGATAATAAAGTTTTTGCGTACCGGGCTGCTGTAATAGCCTCTTAAATTTCCTTTTAACGGTTCTCCCATTGAAATAGGATGTTGGATAATCATATCGACTTTTTTTTTGATGTTCTTTTTTAAAGAGGCAAATTTATTTAAGGAGTTCAGGAATGCGTCACTGAACAGGATGTTCATTAAAAACCTCATCATATGAGTGCCATTTCATTTTACCGGACTTGATTTCCGATATGGTTTGCATCAGGCTTTTTTTGAAATCGGGATCTGATAGCAGTAGGTCGGTTGTTTCAGTCTCATTAAAGCGTTTTAGATTCAAAATGAATTGTGAGAAAATTTCAGAAACTGAAGTCCTTTGGTATTTTGCGTAATACTTCGCAAAATCGATTAAATCCTGATCCAATGTAACGTTTATCTTGCCTTTCTGCATAATGTGTGCCTCCTTCAGTTAAATCCAATATATAATATGATAATTTAAAGATTTCGTCAACACTAAATTCTGCGACTCCCATGAATTTTGCTTTAGTCGTATCAACAAGGATTTGGTGCAAAGGGAAATTTTTCTATCATCGAAACCACAAAAATAAGTAAAAATTGAATGCAAAATTCTAGTTTTATGATACAATATCCAAAGAGGCAGCAATGAGTGAGTTTGTAATGGATATAAAGGATGATAAGAAAGGCAGGTATCTACTGGATTTTTTGCGGCAAATTGATTTTCTGGAAATAAGGGAAGTAAAAGAAATAAAAAGTATTGAGCAGGAAAAAATAGATAAGGAATCATTTGAGGAATTTCTGTTGAAAGCACCAGTTTTAAGTGACGAGGAAATTCAGAATATTGAGAATATAAGGATTTATGAGTAATGGGAAATTTTTTTTCATTGTGAATAGTGACAAATTGTCGATTCTAATTCATTATAGTAACGAATGATGAAGGAGTATAATATGCAGATTGTTAGAGAAATAAGAGAAATAGAGTCGGATAAGCTATGGATAAATATTCCCAAAAAGTTCCTGAAAAAAAAGGTTGAAGTAATTGTATCGACTATTGAAAAACGTGATCATAATACATTATTGCAAAAGAAGCTCCACGCCATCGATGAATTAAATGGGTTGATTGCAAATCAAAGCAAGAAGAAATTGGACGAGTTTGACCGGGTGATCAGTGAACGGAGTCCATTTCGCATGGATCCTATTGAATTATGACCGGGAGTCAGAGTTAGACAAATTTATTTCCCATCTTCATTTTTTTTATTTCTTACATCATTGTAAAAAAAGCGGTGAAAGATATTGGCATGTTTGAATGATTTTCCTTTTATTATTACTGGACCGATCATTTTAATTGTTATATACAAGTTAAAGAAATCTCCCGGTAATATCTGATTAATAGATATCTCAATCTCATTCTTCCTAAAAACTAATTTAACATATTCAACGATAGTATAAAAATAACAATCGCAGGATTACGATTTTTAACTGAACTGCGAATCACTGCAACTATTCAAAATACATTGACAAAAACCGGATATTTGTGTATAACGTAATCTATACCATCTTAGGGTGCATGCCGAATCTTTAACGGTTACCGACACCAGGAGACCGACTTATGACGGATGAAAAACCGCATATAACTGCGTATATCGTTCATACTAACATTAATGAAGACTATTCAATTATTTTTAAAGACGAACTGGAAACAAATCTAAATAATTCTTCCCAATTCCAGTGGAGTATTTCGGTTGATAATCACCACCCGGTCGATAAATCCTGGCAAAACTCCATAAATGACCATTTCAAAGAGAATAGCCTGATCTTGTTAATGATTACCCCGGATATTATCAATTCCCCACACTTTGATAAAAACTCTTTCCTCATTTCCGTGAGCCGGGCGGAAACCGAAAAACGCTTTATTTTCCCTATACTTCTTCTACCCTGCGATTTGTCTTCATGGCCGGAATTAAAAAGCTATATGCATTTTGTACCGGAAGGGAAACAATACGGCGTCCCTGATACGAAAGAGACGGCTTACTTCGATTTGATTCGCTATGAACGGGGAAAAATCGTCCCGAATAATTACCGGGATGAATATATGAAAAATCTGACGTCTACACTTGAAACTGCCTGTTCTTATTATTATTCATTCCATGACTCCCTAAACTACCCTACGTCGGAACGTTTATTTAAATCTGTAATTAAATCCGAAGACCTTTCTCATGCGGATATCATGGGCGGAGGAAGACGTTCACGGTTTAATACGGATTTTTATTTTGAACGAAACTCAGATAAAGAAATTCTGGAACATCTTAAAAATGGGAATTCGGTTCTTATTACAGGCAATCCGATTTCAGGAAAAACCCGTGCACTTTACGAAGCACTGAAAAAATTGAATGATACAATCGTTTTGATCCCTTTCTTTCAATGGAAAGACGGAATTTCTCATAAAGAATTAAACAATTTAAAAGAACGGAGAATTGCTGTATTTGATGATTTAAATGAATTTCTAAAAAGTTATGGAAAAAGTAATCTGGAACAACTTATAGAGGAATTATTGAAAAACGGGATTACCGTTGCAGCCACTTGCCGGAAAGGCGATGAATTACTAGAACTGGAACGGCTGGGAGAAACAACACGTAATATTTTTTCCCGTGTAACGATGGATCCGTTAAACGATCATCAATACAGTGAGTTTTGTACATATATGGCAAGTGTTGTGGGGCAGGAACGAGTGGACCGACTGGATACGCGTTCATATGATACGACAATCGGTTCGATTCTAATGAAGCTATCCTCTATCCGGGTGAGATATAAAAAACTGGATGAACGGGTTGCTCGCTTTCCGGTGAAGATACCGGCAGAATTACCACGTGAAATTTTACGGGCTTTGAAATATTTTTACTATATGGATAATATGGAAGGCTCCCGAACATTTAATATTGCAAAAATTAAAGACTTCTGCCGCCGCCGCTCACTTATGAATACTACCGAAATATCTCCTATTTCCAATGAAAAAAATGTTCAACCGATTATATTAAAACCTTTGCCGCTTTTTACAGAAGAAGATTGGAACAATTGTTTAAAATTGTTAAGCGCATCTGAATTTGAATTAAATCTTATCGAAGTAAATCCTCCTTTAGTTCAAATCGAAGATGTCTATCTTGAACGGGCAATCGATTATAATTTTGACATATTAAAGATACCGTTGATTTTACAAGAAATATATAAAGAGGATTTGCATTGCCTGGGATTTATGAAAGATGTTTCACAATTCGGAAGAATTCTCCGGGGCGTAAACAACCTGAAAGATGGATTGGAAATCCTGGAAAAAATGAAACAAAACGGTATTCAACCGGATATTGTTATTTACAACATTCTGATAAAGAAGATCATCGCTTACCCTGAAGGGGAGCAATTAATAGAACGGATGAAAGGGGAAGGCCTCCGCCCGGATATGGTGACTTATAATTCACTGATGAAAAAAGTAAACTCTTATATCGCGGGCGAACGATTATTAACCCGGATTAAAGAGGAAGGTCTGAAACCGGATATCGTTACTTACAATACATTATTAAATAAAGTGAATTCTTACGGTGCAGGAGAACGGCTCCTGGGGTTGATGACAGCAGAAAATATCACACCGGACTACATATCATTTAATACATTAATGAAGAAGATCGGAACTTATGATGAGGGTGTGAATCTGATTACCCGTATGTCCAGGGAGAATGTAAAACCGGATGATGTGACGTATAATACACTGATGAACAAAGTTTATTCCTTTGTAGAAGGAATGCGTCTCATTTCACGTATGATGGCAGAAGGTATCAAACCGGATAAAGTAACCTATAATACGTTGATGAATAAAATCAAATCCTTTGACGAAGGAGAACGTTTGTTAACTGAAATGAGTCTGAACGGTTTAAAACCGGATATAATGACTTATACGACCATGCTTAATAAGATCGATTCATACCAGGATGGGAAACGAATTCTTTCACGAATGATCGAAGAAAAGATAAAACCGGACGCGGTAGCGATTAATACATTAATTAAACTGGCAGCTAATCTTACAGAAGCCCTGCCGGTAGTAGATCAAATGAAAAGTATGGGACTTCATCCCGATGTTTTTACTTATACAACCCTTTTGAAAAAAAGTACGACACCCTTTGAAGTGAAGCAATTATTGGATGATATGAATACCTTTGGAATCCGTCCCAATGTTGTAACTTATAACCAGGTTTTGAGTAAAATCAACCGGTTCGCGAATGCACTGATTTATTGGAAGGAAATGAGAGCCCGTCATATTAACCCTGATGAAATAACGGTTAAAACGGTTAGTAAAATGATTTACAAATCTCCCCGTTCATCTGTGGAAGCGATCCTGGAACATTTTTCCAGGGATGAAATTAGTGCGGATAGATATTTACGTCAGTTTATCGCAACTGCCTGTAAACTCGATTCCTCTTGCTACCGCATGGTAGGTTCTTTGGCCCAGTTATAACAAACACTTTCATCTATCGGGAAAACCGTTTATCAAATTTCTCTGCAATTGCAGGAAATTCAAATTCCGATTGTTTTATATTAATGACAAATCAATACTAATGAATCATACTTTTCAATAAACGAGGATTCTTATGGCATCATTATTAAACGCAGCATACAACCCTGAAACATTTCGTAAAAACGGTCATCTTCTTGTGGATTTACTGGCTGATTATCTTGATAAAGCTTTTACTGATCCCAATCTCAAAGCTCTTCCATGGATGCCGCCTGAAGAGATGGCGGCAAAATGCAAGGAAGATTTTAATACTCCCTGGGAAGGCGATATGCCGTTAATCTCATTCTTCGAGAAAATTATTGCCAATTCCATACATCTTCATCATCCGCGGTATATGGGCCACCAGGTTGTACCTCCGGCGCCTATGGCGGCATTGGTTGAACTGGCAGCAACGCTGTTAAATAACAGTATGGCAGTCTATGAAGTAGGCCCCTTTTCATCTGCTGTGGAAAAACAAGTAACGGATTGGTTAGGTAGTAGCCTTGGTTTGGGAGAAAATGCTGCGGGTATTCTTACTTCCGGGGGTACGATTGGTAATCTGACAGGATTACTGGCTGCACGTCAGCACCAGGCGCCTTATAATATCTGGGAAGAAGGAAATAAGAATTCTGTTCAACTGGCTGTATTGGTTTCATCTGAATCTCATTACAGTATTGCCAGGGCAGTTAAAATCATGGGAATGGGAGATGAGGGTGTTGTAAAAATTCCCGTAAATAATCGGATGGAAATCGATCCGAATGCTTTGGAAAGGGTTTATCGAAATGCTATTAATGAAGGTAAACATGTCATCGCAGTAGCAGCCAATGCTTGTTCGACATCTACGGGTTCCTATGATCCCCTGGAGCCTATCGCTGGTTTTTGTAAATCCAATAATCTCTGGTTTCATGTAGATGCTGCACATGGTGGTGGAGCAGTTTTCACCCGGAAATACAAGCACCTTGTCAAGGGAATCGAGAATGCCGATTCAGTAGTAATCGATTTTCACAAAATGCTATTATGTCCTGCTTTAACCAGTGCCGTTATTTTTAAGAATGGGGATACGGCATATGAAACTTTTTCTCAAAAGGCCTCCTATCTTTTAAGCCAGGAGAAGAAAGGCAATTGGTTCGATATTGCTCAACGGACTCTTGAATGTACAAAGAAAATGATGGGTTTGAAAATCTATGCCCTTTTAAAGCTTTACGGTGTGCAGTTATTTGATGAATATATTACACATGCTTATGATCTTGCTGCCGAGTTTGCAGAACTGATACATGAAACTCCTAATTTTGAATTAGCCATTGAACCTGCTTCCAATATTGTTTGTTTCCGGTTTATTCCACAGGGAATCGAATCGGAGAAACTGAATACGATTAATTTAACATGTTGTGATAAAATTAAAGAAGAAGGTGAATTTTATATCGTGCGTACTACTATTAATGAAATGGTATATTTACGGACAACGTTAATGAATCCTTTCACTACTAATAAAGATCTGGTTCAATTGCTGGACAAAATCCATTCTATCGGTCAATCTTTGATTTGAACAGGAACAATTGAGTCATTAGTCTGATAATATTTACATTTATTCCACTATAATTTAACAGAATTCCTTTACATTTTTCCCAAAATCAGTATAGTAATTCCTTGGTATGCAATTTGCAATATTCATTCGTTTATGATAGTATAAAAAATCAGGGTTATTAATACTAAATAAGTTTATAAGAGACAAAATGGCAAGATGAACATACATAATACGGAGAAAGCGGATTCATACAAAATTTTTAATCGTATCCACAAACGCTACGACTTTCTGAACCGCGTTTTTTCTTTTGGACAGGATATCTTCTGGCGTTATAAAGTATCACAACGTATCGACAAAACGGATAACCAACTTCTTCTCGATCTGGCTTCCGGAACCGGGGATGTCGCATTCAGCTTACTAAAACACGCTCCTCAAATTTCCCATGCTTATGGTCTGGATATGGCCCAAAACATGCTCGATACTGCTGCAAAAAAAGCATCCAGGAAAAAACTGATTCAATCAGTTTTTTC
>JAKAGC010000036.1 GCA_021817755.1 Acidobacteriota bacterium
AGTAATCCGGATTTTTATAAAGGACGTGTGGTCATACTGTTTAATGAAATAACCCAGAGTCATGCAGAATTCACATGCATGGCTTTTCAGACAGCCCCTGATTGTGTATCAATAGGTAGTCAAACAGCAGGTGCAGATGGAAATACAATTCGTGTGTCTTTAGTAGGAGGAATCAGTGCGAGTTTTTCTGCGGTAGGAGTTTTCTATCCTGACGGCAGACCAACACAACGCATTGGGATTCTCCCGGATATAACGGTAAATCCTACGTTAAAAGGAATTAGAGAAGGACGCGATGAAGTATTGGAAAAAGCGTTGGATATAATTCAGTAAAAGATTAAAAGGAATTCTGAGATTTAAATTTTATTACAGAGGGCATTTTTCGAGAAAAATGCCCTTATTCCTCTGAATAAATATATGTTGACTATCAGGCCATTATTCCACGTAATTTCTTTATATCCCGTAACGGTGGTGCCCCGAATAGGCGATTGTATTCCCGATTGAATTGGGAGGGGCTTTCGTAACCCACCTCGAATGCTGCATCCGCTGCATCCATGCTTTCAGTTAACATCAACTGCCTTGCTTCATGTAAACGGAGCCACTTTTGGAATTGTAAAGGGCTCATGGCTGTTAATGCTCTGAAGTGATGATGGAAAGCTGAAATACCCATACCCACATGGGAGGAGAGTTCTTCGATACGGAAAGATTGGGTGAAATGCTCTTTCAACCATTCGATTGCACGGGCGATTTGTTGATTATGACTCCCTATTGTTGCAATCTGACGCAAAAGAGGACCCTGCTCACTAATAAGCAACCGGTACAATATTTCCCGTTGGATTTGTGGTGCCAGGAAAGAAATACTTTCCGGTTCATCCAGTAAATCGATTAAACGTTGAAATGAGTTCAATAGCGGTACTGTTACTTTGCTCACTGCCATTCCTTTCTGTACTTTTCGTGGGTCTTTTAATGGAAGATTGCTTTCTACTATCAATTGAGTAATTTCTTTCAAATCAAGCTTTAACATGAGTCCCAGGTAAGGTTTTTCTTTACTTGCTTCTATGACTTGCGCAATGACCGGTAAACCCATGGATGTGATTAAGAAATGGTAGGCGTCATAAGTATATATTTCTTCTCCCAGAAGAACTCGTTTAGCACCCTGTGCGACCATACAAATACTTGGTTCGTGTAAGTAACTTGTTGGTTCAGTGGGATGTTCAAATCGGCTAAGAGCAAGATTGGGAATTAGTGTATTAATTCTATTTGTATTCCTGGTCCATCGGGCAATTTTTTCTGCCAATGTGATATGCACAATTTTTAAATCTTCATCTTTACGTACCATTAAAGTATCTATCTGATTCATCAATATCTCCGTGTGACTATAATATCATACATTCGATGTGGGTACAAATAATTCTTTTTAGTTTTGGAGAATTGGGCAAGAATTTGACAGGATTGGTCTACCTTATTTTGAGTGGCTTATTGTATAATACGTTTGAAATTAATTAGTTTGAACTTTATTGAAATGAATTTTAAAGGAGGTTATATGCAAATGATAAATAATGATTCATCAAAAAAAATTCTTGCCGCATATTTTTCTCATAGTGGTAATACTCGTGTAATAGCTGAACAGATAAAAAAAATAATAGGATGTGAAATTTTTGAAATTAAACCTATTAATGTATATCCAAATGCCTATCAAGCAGTGGTAGATCAGGCAAAGAAAGAGATAAATGCGAATTATAAACCACCGTTAACAGTTAATCTCGAAACAATCGACTCTTATGACATGATTTTCATTGGTTCTCCCAATTGGTGGAGTACTATTGCGCCACCAGTTGCCACGTTTCTAACGGCTTTTGATTTCAATGGAAAAGTGATAATTCCCTTTATTACTCATGAAGGAAGTCGCATGGGACGAAGTGTTTCTGATATAAAGAAAATGTGTCCAACAGCTTCTGTTGTGGATGAGCATTCATTTAGAGGAAGTAGTGTGAAAAATGCTCAAAATGAAGTTATAGATTGGTTGAAAGGAATTAAATACTAAATTAGTAAAATGATATAATTAAATCGATATTGAAAATGTTAGTGTTCTTTAATTGTATATGTAATTGATGGTGATGTACAATAACGGACAATAACAATTATTAATTCGGTTTTTAGGAGGAATTATGAAAGAAAGAATACTTGGAAACAATGGATTGAAAGTTTCTGCACTCGGTCTTGGGTGTATGGGAATGAGTTATGGATATGGTTCTCCCAAAGATGAAAAAGAGATGATTACGCTTATTCGTACTGCCGTTGAGCAAGGAATAACATTTTTTGATACAGCCGAGTTTTATGGGCCTTTTATTAATGAAGAATTAGTGGGAAAAGCTCTTAAACCTGTTCGTAATCAAGTGGTAATAGCTACTAAATTCGGTTTCAATATTGTTCCTGGAAAAGATCCCCGTGGAATGAACGGGGCTCCCGCATTAAATAGCCGTCCCGAACATATTAAAGAGGTGGCTGATGCATCGTTGAAGAGACTTGGTATCGAAATTTTGGATTTATTCTATCAACATCGTGTAGACCCTGAAATACCCATCGAAGATGTTGCCGGTGCTGTAAAGGAGCTTATCAAAGAAGGTAAGGTTAAACATTTCGGCTTATCGGAAGCTGCTCCCCAAACAATCAGACGAGCGCATGCCGTACAAACCGTAACTGCTGTTCAGAATGAATATTCCTTGTGGTTTCGAAAACCCGAAGAAGAATTACTTCCTACTGTTGAAAAACTCGGGATTGGATTTGTTCCTTATAGCCCATTAGGAAGAGGATTCCTCACCGGTAGTTTCGATGCCCACACAACATTTGAGCCTGGTGATTTCCGAAACACTCTCCCTCGTTTTACATCGGAGGCATTAAAGGCAAATCAGATCCTGGTTGATCTTCTTCGTCGTATTGCTGATCAAAAGAAAGCCACTCCTGCTCAGATTGCTCTTGCCTGGCTTTTAGCTCAAAAACCATGGATCGTGCCTATCCCAGGGACAACTAAATTAAATCGCCTGGAAGAAAATATTGGTGCGGTCTCTGTGGAATTGACTCCCAATGATCTTCGTGAAATAGAAACTGCTGCATCCGGGATTACTATAATGGGTGAACGCTATCCCGAAAAACTGGAGAAAATGACAGGCCGTTAACCTGTAAAATGGTTGCGCTGAACAAAAAATCTTGAAAAAGGAAAAAAGGAGAAATAATATGTTTAATTTTGATTTTTATAATCCGACTCATATCTTGTTTGGAAAAGACAGATTGGATAACCTTGATAAACTCGTACCGCCCCATGTGAAAATTTTGATCACCTTTGGTGGGGGAAGTGCGAAAAAGAGCGGTTTAATAGAAAAAATTAGAAATAATCTTGGAAATCGAACCGTAATCGAATTCGGAGGAATCGAACCGAATCCACGTTATGAAACATTGATGAAAGCTGTAGAAGTTGTTCGTAATGAAAACATCGATTTTATTCTGGCTGTTGGTGGAGGCTCAGTAATCGATGGAACAAAATTTATCTGTCTGGCATCTAATTATGAAAAAGATACCCGTGACTTACTGAAATTAGGTTATACAAAGATTACACCCGATATCGTAAAGAAAGTTGTTCCCTTTGGAGTTGTATTGACGTTACCCGCAACCGGCTCAGAAATGAATAGCGGAGCAGTAATCAGCTATGAACATGGGAAATATGTCGTAAAGAGCGATATGGCGTTCCCTGTATTTTCCATATTGGACCCCACTTACACGTATACACTTCCAAAAATACAGGTAGCCAATGGAGTCGTAGATGCGTTTGTGCATACTACCGAACAATATTTAACCTATCCCGTCGACGCTAGAATACAAGATAGATTGGCCGAAGGTCTTATGCAAACGTTGATAGAAATTGGAACTACCGCTGTAAATGAATCTGAAAATTATGATATAAGGGCAAATCTCATGTGGAGTGCCACCATGGCATTGAATGGAATAATCGGTGCAGGTGTTCCCCAGGATTGGGCTACTCATATGATAGGTCATGAGCTAACTGCTTTGTTCGGTATCGATCATGGACAGACGTTGGCTATTGTTTTACCGGCTTTATTGCATGTAAGAAAGCAGCAGAAGCAAAACAAACTTTTACAATATGCACAACGTGTATGGCATATCGAAAATGGTAGCGATGAAGAAAAGATTGACTTGTCTATCAAAAAAACAAGAGAATTCTTTGAAAGTCTCGGAATAAAGACCCGTCTCTCTCAATATGGCGTCACAGCAGATAAAATTCCCGTTATCGTGGAACAGCTTAAGTCGCATGGTTTAACAGCTTTATCGGAAACAAAGGATCTTACGTTAGAGATAAGCCTCCAGATTCTGGAAGCTGCGATGTAATATTTAGTAAATATCTTTTTTGCAGGGGGCGTTTTTCGAGAAAACTGCCCCCTGCACCCCTGAAAAAGCTTTTGATATAAGTATAGAGATGGAAATGTAATTCATCGTTGAAAGTAAGCTATTATGAATACGCGGTTTACTTTTACCTCCGAATGTGGTATTAATAAGCTTCTAAACGAGATTATTAATGAAAATCGAATTCCTCTTCTATATTGTTATTTCTGCTTTTTTACATGCACTTTATAATTTATATATGCGGAAATCCGTCGGAAACCGGCTATTTTTAAGCTGGATGTTTATCTTCTCAGCCATCTGGGGTGGTATATATCTTCTAATACATGGAAATAAATCCCCAATCCCCTGGGAATCAATTCCTTTCGTTTTTGCGGCGGCTATTTTCTATTGGATATACCAGGTCTTGGTTTCGCAATCTTATCAAAGAGGAGATATCTCGCGGTATTATCCGCTAACTGTTTTAAGTCCGATGTTTATACCTATTTGGGCCACCCTTTTCCTGGGAGAACATATATCGATTATATCGGGGCTGGGAATCCTTGTGGCAATTACCGGAGCTCTTACGGTGAAGCTTAACGCTTTTAATATGAAGGAAGTGAAAAAGATGTTCTCTTTCAGCAGCGATTATTCGGGAGCCCGTTTCGCGCTTGGTGCTTCAGTGATGTATTCATTCGGTGCTGTACTGGATAAAGCGAGGATCGCCTCTTTTCCACTCCCTGTTTATCTGGTAATCCTGCTTTTTTTTATGTCGATCGATGGTCTTATTTATTCTTCATTTCTTGAAAAAGAGAAATTGGTACCTTACTTCTTACAGAATTGGAAACCCATTATTATTTCCGGTTTTATTGTCTTTCTTTCGTTTATTACATTCCGTGAAGCGCTTCGCGCAGTGCCTGTGAGTCTTGCAGTACCGATTCGTCAGGTTGCCATTATATTTGCAATTCTATTAGGGATATTTCGTTTGAAAGAAAAAGTAAGATTGGGCAGTATAATCGGTTCTGCAATTATTATATTAGGTATTCTTCTTGTTAATGCAGGGTCCTGATTTGTGAAAAGGGTTAGAAGCTTGCTCCTACCATAAAGATAAGTGAGTTGTTTTTTCCGAAAGCGTTAAGTCCTTCAGCTCCTTTGAATACTTTTGATAAACCCAGGTTGTATCTGAGTTCGAACAGAAGATCAGCGGATTCACTTAGATAGTACTCGGCGCCTAAACCACCCGAAAAACCAAATTCGATGAATTTTGTATTATCCGTGATGTCTACGGATTCACCGGAATCGATATCTTTAATTCGTGCGCTGGTTTTGAAAGCACAATAAGGTCCCATGAGTACCAACGGATATATGGAACCTTGGGAAGGGAATTTGTAACGTAAAAGAACGGGGATTTCGACATAATTCATAATATATGCAAAGCTGAGATTGTCACTTTCTAAATTTACTTTTCCACCTTTTTTTATAAAATACAATTCTGGCTGAACTGAAAGTGATTGCGTGAGGCTTATGGTATAAAACGCACCGAACTGGAATCCGATTCTCGATTTATATGAAAACATTTCGTCACCGGTAATTGAACTGAGTTTGGAGATGTTAAGGCCTGCTTTTATCCCCACTTCTCCCGGTAGATGAGCTACACAAATTGCCGTTATGAAAATGATAATGAATGCGAACTTTAAATTCCTCATATTTCGTTCCTCCGATTGTCTTAAATTCGTTCTAGAGATAGTTAATACCATAATTTTAGTCAAAAATCAACGCTTTTTTTACTTCCATATCTAATTTATTAAGACTTTAAAAAGACAAACTAAGATTTGTGTGAATATTAGGGAATTTGTCCTTTTCTTGACAATCGATTGGGATATGTTACAATACAATTTTAACGTTGTGAGGGTTTATTCATTCTCCCGGAGGTGAATGATGAAATATCGTATTTATTATTTTTCTGCAACAGGAAACACTCAGAAAGCGGTGGAGTTAATTACGGAAAGGTTGAAAAAAGAAGGTCATGAAATAGAACTACTACGAATAAACAGGAAATCTCAACCACTTCCAGGAACACCGGACCGGATGATATTTGCATTTCCTACGTTATCCTGGGTACCCCCTATTTTGGTTCAGCGGTTTGTCCGGCGGTTACCGCACGGGAAAAAGGAAGATGGATCACGGATAAAGACTGCGGTTATTACGGCAGATGGCGGAGGTGGTTTGCAGTCCCCGGACCATTTGAAACGGATGCTGACCAGGCGAGGATATGATGTTTTTCTTTCTGCTCGTGCATCATACCCCGATAACTGGCTTCAATTCGTTCCCGGACCCGATGAAAAACACAAACAAGAAGCGATTGCCAACGGTGAGAAAATGACGGGGGAATTCATCGAGAAACTTATCAAAGAAGAACGGGAATATTATAAAGTCCCATTTATTCATGTTCTGTGGTCACGATTGGTAGGTGCATTATTTGCGATTTTGGGACGGCGCTTCATGGGAAAGATGTTTATCGCAGATGAAAGTTGTACTTCTTGCAGATTATGTGAGCGAAGCTGCCCCGTAAAAGCCATCGATATTGCCAAAAGAAAAAAGGCGCGGCCTTACTGGAAAATAAACTGTGAATCCTGCAACCGTTGTATTAATATATGCCCCGAAAAAGCCATCGTCTCCTCCAACATGAGAATAGGTGTCCTGGTTGTAGCTATTACAGCAACGATTATAATCGCTCTTGGGCTGTACAATGGAAACATTAAACCGTGGCTGATGGAAACTATCCCGGACCCATTCTTTTGGTTTGCCAATACATTGCTTGTAACTATAGTCGTATTATTTTCCCATTGGTTTGCAATCGGACCTTTTGACCGTTTCTTCTTGCGGTATTTCCAACGCATACCTGGAATTAGTAAGGTATTTGAGAAAGGGTTTAACAAGAAGTTTTTACGCTATACCATGACCGGGTACAAAGCTCCGAGAGAAGATTTATAATAATCTTTTTTTAGAATTTAGTTTTCAGCAAAGCATTACTTTTTAAAGGAAAGAGCTCTAATTTTTTCTGTTCGATATCTGCGCAGTTATGGCACCGGGTAATAACCGCGATGGAGGAAATAAACCGTTTTTGTAGGCTTCCTCGCAAAACCAGAAAGGTTTCCATAAACTACGTGAGCGGTAGTAGTTTTGTGCAATGCAGTAACCTGCGCAGGCTCGTTTCATATGGCAACTCCCGCAAATTCCCTCGAAATTAGTATTAATCCCTTCACGCAATTCTTTTAGCACAGGGTGATGGTGCCAGATATCGGAAAGAGAATCCGTTGCAGCGTGCCCGAACACCAATTCCGGTACATGCATTCCGATACCGCAAAAGGAATAGGAACCATCTGCCAAAACGCCCATGATTTGGGTAACGGAACAAATGGAACATCCCATTCCCGTTTCCCCATATATTTCTGACATGGAGCGGAACGCAGAAGGCACATCGAAATGTAATATCAAAGGTGTTGAATGAGAAAGCGTACCGGTTATCCATTTTCCCAGAGTCAAGAGCCGGTCGATCGATAAGGTTTCTCCTTCTGAATCCAATGTTCGACCTCTTCCTGTCGGTTGAACAATATTAAATTTAACAGAATCCGCTCCTATCAATTCAGCCAGGTGGACCAGCGGTTCTATTTCCGATATATTATGAGGAAGCAGAGTCATTATAATTTGAGGATGAATACCCACTTCCACCAGGTTAAGAATTCCTTCGATCGCTTTTGAAAAGCATCCCTTTATCCCCCGGTTTTTCTCATGTGTTTCAATTGTTGCCCCATCCAGGGAAACCGAAACGAAAGGGTTAATGCATGAAGCAATGGCCGCGGCTTCTTTACTTGTGCATAATACTCCATTGGTTTCAAGATTAAGTATAAGGCCTTGTTCCCGGATAAAATTCAGTATGTCATGAATATGAGGATGCATTAGTGGTTCGCCTCCGGTTAATTTGACTGTAGTAAGCCCCATCGGTTTTGCTTGTTCGATGGTAGATTTCAATATGTTCAGTGGAAGAACATCATATGAATGTGTACTGTCTTGAAGCCTCGGGCTTAACCAGCAGTGGCGGCAGGCTAAATTACAACCCGCGGTTAAGTAGTAATAGATTTGGGAGAGAATGTACTCCGGTGCTTTTGATGTGGTTTCTATCATATTTCACCTCGTTGTTCGGTATTGTCCTCACCCTGGATTATTGCAAATCCTCCATTAATAAAATTATTTATAACTTCTGTGATTTTTTCTTCAATATCATAAGGAACGCCCGTATACGTTTCTTTGATTTTACAGGTTAAATGTTTAATAGTTGTTCCCGTTTCCAATTGTTTCCATAAGAATATGCTTTCCGGGTTGATACCCATAGTTGAATCGTTTGCCGGGTTATAGAGGAGACCCCAGTTATCTTGCTCCATTTGAAGCGACACTTCAGGATTAATTCCGATACTGGAATAATTGTTTAGTTTATAATCATGTTCCTTGTTCATTTTTTTCTCCTTTAAACTAAAATGCGGTACACAGGTATATTTTTAAATAAAGTAATAGTAAAAAAACAGGAGAGGGGAGGGAAAACATCCTGTTTTCCCTCATTTGATAGAAATCCCTCCCTGTTTTTGAAGTTATCTTACTTTAGTTAAATAGATTCGTTTTACCTTAGCAGTTGTAGTACCATTTGTGCCGAAGAATTCGCTTGAGCCAGTGAAGACATACCCGATTGCATTAGTATTTGGTTTTTGGTCATATTAACGATTTCTTCAGCCATATTGGCATCCGATATAGTCGATTCAGCCGCTTTCAAGTTCATGTTCTGTACCTGGAGTAAACCCACCGCATTTGTTAATCGGTTTTGTTGAGCGCCTAATGTGCCGCGCCATCTGGAAACGGAAGCCAGCGCGCCCTGGAGTAAATGAAGGCTAACCAGTGAATCATCTCGAGTAAGAAGGTTGCTCCGTCCCAATGTGCATTGATGGAAGTAACCCGGTGCACTCATGTGTGGGCAGGTTATATTGATTGTGCCTGGGCGACATGAAATCCCCATCGCCTCTGTACCGCTTCCGCCAGATCCACCTATCCAAATTTGGATGAATGAGCAGAAATGGGTATCACCGATATATATCCTTTTATGAATGGCACTACTAACACTCATCAAACGTTCACCTTTGAAATTGGAAACCGATACCATACGGTCGATTTCTTCGATAATTTGTCCGTATTCCGCATCGAGAATGGCTTTCTCCTCGCTTCCGACCGTATCGGAAGCCGCTTGCTCTGCCAGTGTTACTCCCCGTGTGATCAAATCTGTCATTCTATCGTAAATACCATCTGCTACCTGGATGTAGGCAACTGCATCGTTGGCGTTTCGTACAGCTTGCGTTAACGCAGTGGAATCCGCATTCAAGGCGGTTGCGATCGAGAGACCTGCCGCATCGTCCGCAGCGCTGACGATCCGCTTACCACTCGATAACCTCGCAAGAGTTGTATTTAAATTCCGGTTCGTCACATAAAGGTCTTGTTGTGCCCTTAAAGACGACAAATTATTTATTATTGAAAATGATTGTCCTGACATGTTACTATTCCTCCTTGATTGTAATTGTCTGAAACTTTTTCCTATAGTGTTCTTTTATAACCGATGCAACTCTAATTGAATTTTTAATTAATGATTTTGCAGAGTTGCATTATTATCTTAAAAAGCGAATCATTCATATAATCCTCCTGGTTTTAATTTCTGATTTAAGAGATTTCTACAGCATACGATGAATCGAACCCGTATCTGTCCGGAGGATTCTTTTAGTGTTTTTGTTTTAAAAAATGCGTAGAATCCTTTTCCTTTCAATCCGGGCGATTCTTAAAAAGCGTACTCTCATGACCTATCCTCCCGACCGGTTTATGATGTACGTATAGCGTCAATAAACCGATCCATTATCTTTCCCGGCACTCCCGATATCTGTCGAACCTGTGAATGCCGGAAGTCCTTTACTTAAAGGACCCTTTCTTCCCGGGAATTACCAATAACAAAAAAGTCGTTTACTGTTCGGGTTTGATTTTTTTTTGCTTTTTAAGGCGGGTCGGCTTATCGAACGCTATAGGTGGGTCTCCATGCCCAATTTTTGTCTTAATAAATGCCTTCTGTATTACTCAATATGCATTTACATTTTCCTTATCGGATAATTACTAAAAAAGTTTAGATAAAATCCTGTAAAATTTTATTTTTATAAGATATTGAATTTTGTATTTGAGTTTTTTCTTTGAATATGCTAAAGTTAAGTGAATACGGAGCCCCAATGAACCCCAAATACAATAATTTGTATAGATTGTGTGTTCTGATGTTTATATTTATACCGTGTATCGTAGAAGGTACGAACCCGGTAAAAGTTGAAAAAGAAAAATTACTATTTGATGAAATCCCAATAGTAATAACCGCTTCCAAAAAAGTACAACCGATTACGGAAGCACCCACAACCATCACAGTGATTTCTTCCGATGATATACGATATTCAGGGGCCATCACTATCCCCGATATTTTACGAATGGTGGCAGGTATCGATGTGATGACTATCAGCAGTAGAGATCAACAGGTGGGGGTACGTGGGTTTATTACTCCTGTAAATAATAAAGTCCTCGTATTGATGGATGAACGAACCGTTTACACCGATTTCAACGGCTCTGTTTTTTGGGATATGTTCCCTGTAGGTATCGATGAAATAGACCGGATTGAAATCGTAAAGAGTCCCGCCTCTTCTATTTACGGTGCGAATGCATTTAGCGGGGTGATTAATGTGATTACGAAAACCCCTGAACAATTGGATGGCGTAACCATGCAATTTACCGGAGGATCATATGATCTGGCGATTGCTTCTATTATCCAGGCCGGATTATCGAAAGATAGGAAGTTTTCTTACAAAGTATCCGGTGGATACGATCAAATAGAAGGACTTAATAATAATGAAAATCAGATATCAAAGATAATACGGTTTAATGCAAAAGCCGTATACAAACCTGGAGAAAACACAACTATTGCTTTTTCCGGGGGACGGACCCATTCCAAAGACCGTAAAATCTATACCGGTGAGAGTATCGGTACAGGACGTATGGATTACGTAAGCGATTATCTTCAATTTGATTTTGATACCGGTAAATTGCAATTCCACACTTTTTATAAATATGAAAACCCAATCGTAGAATGGCCTTTTCTAGATCAGAATCAGACATGGAAAATTTCCACTTTTAATGCCGAATTGATTCATTCATTCCAACCCATCAAAAATCAAAATGTGACCTGGGGAGTTAATTACAGACATAACCGGCTGGAGAAAAGCCCATTAATGAAAAGTAGTCATGAACAAAATCTTTGGGCTCTTTTTCTTGAGGATCAAATTAAAATTACCCCTCGGTTTCATCTTACTTTTGGTGTTCGTTATGATGATCATCCGCTTGTCAAAAATAAGTTTTCTCCCCGAGGAAATATGATATATATGCCTTCAAAAAAGCATATATTGAAATTTTCCGTATCGCAAGCATACCGTAACCCTTCTTTTATTGAATCTTATATTTATTATGAACATAGAGTAAGTTATATTCTACCCAATCCACTTCCTCCAATAGAAGTACCGTTGGACTTTGTTACTACAGGAAACCCCAATCTTGAACCTGAATCTATCATCTCTTATGAATTCGGATGGCATTCCAAATGGAGTAAACGTATTTCTCTTGACCTTAATTTGTTTTATAATCGCTATAGCCGCTTTTTTCAGTTTTCAAGGGAAATTCTTTATTATTTTGCTGATGAGCTATTTCCAGGTTCTCCTGGCGGTATATTCCCCAAAGCTTTTATTTCATCTTATGTCAATAGAGACAGCGCAAGCTCTGCCGGTGGTGATATCCAGGCCGATTTTCTTATTGGAAAACGTATTTTTGCTTTTATAAATTATGCTTATCAGAAATTCCAATATAAAGCGGAGGATCCTTTTTCACACCATCCGAAGAATATAAATGTCGAAACCGAAACACCTAAAAATAAAATAAATGCCGGACTCCGGTTCCTTTTTAAGAATCATCTATCCCTGAATATTCTGGGACACTGGGTTGATAAAACATTAAAAATGGTAAAAGATCCCGAAGGGAAACCCGTGTATATTCCTTTGAATGATTACCTCACTGTTGATGCTCGCATTGGGTACTCAGCCAGGAACGATAAATACGAAATCGGACTGACCTGTTTTAATCTTTTTAATCCCGGGTATTATGAATTCCCATTTTATGGAGTACTTTCCAATACCGGTAGCGAAGGGATCGGTAGAAGAATTGCGTTAACATTAAAAATGCATTTATAAAAAACGCCAATTAAGATGAATTCAATTCTTATAATTTTTATATTATATATGATAATAATCCCTGTCTTTGGCGGAGGGGAGTCTGCTCTTGCCGTCACTGAAAATCGTCCTTTCATTATCGTGTTAATTCGTGAACCGGGTGTTGCCGAATACGAAAACGCGGTTAAGGGATTTACCGAAGCAATCGGGCAAGAAAAGATTCCATTTTTTATATACACCTTCGACCGGGATGATAGTAAACTGATCTTAAAAATAAAAAAGACAAACCCTGATATAATTGTGACATTGGGTTCAACCGCCACCAATTTGGTCGGATCGGAAATTAAGGACATACCCATCGTTTATTCAATGGTTATAGAACCTGAGGTAAATATCCTTCATGCTGCAAATATAACAGGAGTTTCACTCGATATCCCGGTAAATCTCCAGCTAAAGACATTAAAAATGGTAGCACCAGAATTAAAACGAATTGGAATTATTTACAATCCCTCGGAAAGTGCGGCTCTTGTTCAAAAAGCGGTTTCTACTGCGCAGGAGATGGGGTTTACATTGAAAACGTATCCTGCTGCTACTATCGATAAAATTCCGGATTTCAACAATTTAGCCATCGATTTACTCTGGTTAATTCCCGATTATACCATTGTAGGTAATCCCACAGTTACTGCGCGTTTGATCCGGGATGGTCTTAAGTATAATATTGCAAGATC
>JAKAGC010000663.1 GCA_021817755.1 Acidobacteriota bacterium
TACCGTCTATGCCTATCAATTTAAAACCATCACCCAATCTTTGCAAAATCTCCAATGGAGAGAGCAGCAATACCCCTTATTTAAAGAACTCATGCAGCTTTACCATCAACACAACCATGAAGTTATTCTCGATTATGGATGTGGACCAGGCAATGATTTAGTCCGGTTTCTTCATTTCACCACCCCAAAAAAGGTTATCGGAATCGATGTTTCGTTAAAAGCTCTCGCTCTAGCACGACAAAGACTCGCTCTACACAAATTCGATCCCTCCCGTGTTACCCTTTATCATGCCTCCGATAGCTTTGTAAAAATCCCTATTCACGATCAATCCGTCGATTATATCTACAGCCAGGGAGTCCTCCATCATACCCGTAATCCCCAGGAAATACTCCATGAATTTTATCGCATACTCAAACCCATTGGAACCGCCTCCATAATGGTTTATAATAAGGACAGCATCTGGTATCATCTAAATACCGCTTATTATAAAATGATTGTAAACAATGAATTTCCCGGACTTAGTGTCGATGAAGCTTTTTCTCGTAATACCGATGGCCCCGATTGCCCCATATCCCGTTGTTACACCCCTTCCCAATTCTCTGACATGTGCCTCCAGGCCCGGTTCAATGTCCAATACCTCGGAGCCTATCTCTCTCTCATCGAACTCGATCTAATAGAAAAGTATTATAAACAAGCCCTCCAAGATCCACGGCTTCCCCTCCAACATAAAGAATTCCTTCAAGAAATTCAGTTCTCTCCCCAACAGCTCCCTATGTATCAAGGTAAATATGCCGGTATCGGCGGCGTTTATTTTCTGACCAAAACATCATAACTCAACCAATTGTACCAATGAATAATAAAAAAAACAAAATTGTTTTCTTAGTTCATTCATCAACCCCTCCCAACCTTGTTTTTGATTATATCTCTCAATTACTCCCTTTCAATTTCCCCCTCGAAATCATAACCACTCCCACTCCCTCTGATCAATCAAATCCCTTCATTCCCAATTCCCTTAATATACCCGTTAAAATAGCTCCCCATTCCCGTCTCAGAGAAAGGCTATCCCGACTCCCCAAGCAGCTCCTTTTTATGATTCATTCCCAGTTCCGCCATTGGAACTTCGATGAAATCTCTCCATCACATTTACCCCTCTTTCTTGAAGCACAGAACATACCCGCAACTTTTTACATTGCAGTCGGTGCCCCACAGATTTCCCCCGCCGCCATCGCCGCCGCCTGTCACGGTGCCTTTTTAATTTACATCCCCTTACCCCTTCACCTTGAACCCAATTTAAAAAATCAATCCATTCTCGATTTTCTCATCGATGCCCAGGTTACTCCCAATAATACCCTCCCTCAAATTATCGAACAACTCACAACCACTTCCACACTTCCCCGGCAGGTTCAGATCAATTATCATTCCGCAATCCAGCATGCCCAAAACCACGATTATTATTCAGCCAGGCTCAGGCAGATGTTTTATAACCTCCAGCATCCCACACCCCTTCAACTCCAATTTGAGCCCCCTTCCAATAATCGACAAAACCCCTTAAATGTCTTGATAGTCGTCAACACTCCCATTCGTTATCCCATTTACAAAGCCGCTTATGGTCAACATATTTACTCTTTAGGAAAATACTCATCCCATAACATTGTTTATCTCAATCTTTTTGATATTCCCTTCCTTCCCCCCGAAATTAAGAATACCACCTTCCATATCATCATCTTTCATACCGTGTTTTTATCCTACAGGTGGAATATTGGCCCATTTACCCAGCTTATTCGCTCATCCATCCTTCAGCCCCTTAAGAAATCCAATGCAATCAAAGTCGCAATTCCACAGGATGAGTACATAAATACCAACATTTTATGTGAATTTATCAATACATTCCGTATTCAATATGTTTTTTCCGTAGCCCCTCCCTCCCAATGGAAGAAAATATATCATTCCGTTGATTTTAATAATGTGAAGTTTTTTCGTGTTCTCACCGGATATCTCGATGAGCAGGTCGTCTCTTCCATTCAATCCATGAATGCAGGCCAGGAGGAACGCTCCATCCATATCGGCTACCGTGCCCATCGTACTGAGTATTGGCTCGGAGAGCACGGCCAACTCAAATGGCAAATCGCCGATTTTTTTCTTGAAAAAGCCTCAAAACTAAACCTTAAACTCGATATTTCCACCCGGCCCCAGGATACTATTTTCGGCCATGACTGGTACAGGTTTTTAAAAAAATGCAAGTACTTTATCGGGGTCGAAGGCGGAGCCAGTATTCTTTCCCCAGATGATATCCTTCGACATAAAACCCAAAACTATCTCTCTCGCAATCCCAATGCCACCTTCCAGGAAACCCGGGACGCATGCTTTACTCACAAAGATGGACAATTTAATCTAATCGCTCTCTCTCCACGCCATCTCGAAGCATGCGCATCCAAGACCTGTCAAATACTCGTAGAAGGCGAATATAACCATATTTTAAAACCATGGATTCATTATATCCCATTAAAAAAAGATTTCAGCAATTTCCAACAGGTAATCCAAGCCATTTCTGATGATAATCTCAGAGAAACCATCGTTGAAAATGCTTACCGCGATATCGTCCAGTCCCACAAATATAGCTACCCCCGCTTTGCCGATTTCATCTTTCAAACCATCATTCCGAATCAATCCCTTAATCCTTCTCCCTCTTCTTTCAGATTCAATTATTCACTCTTTACCAAAAACAAAAAGTTTTATCAGCCCATTATCTCACATTTGTATGTCAATCATCTCATTCAAGAAGGTATCCGGCTTTTTAAACAGGAAAAATATCCTCAAAGTATCCCTTATTTTAAATCAGTATTAAAAGAGAAAACATCCCATAAATCCTTCATCAGCCTTGCTTATTTCTATCTCGGAGAAATCGCAGAAAAGAACTCTCAAAAAAATTCCCATTCCTATTTTTTAAAAAGCATTGCAGCCCTTCTTTCCATCAAAGAGAAAACCGATTACCATATTTACAGGCTCGCCTCATTGTATAAGCGCATTAACCAATTCAAGCATTCCCGCAAATGGTTTCATAAGATGCTCAAAGCCCCTTTACAGTATGCTTATGCAGGCGGCATATATTTTCATCTTGCAGAAATGCATTTTATTAAGCACAATTATAAAAAAGCACACCCCCTTTTTCTAAAATGTCTCGATATTATCCCTAGA
>JAKAGC010000664.1 GCA_021817755.1 Acidobacteriota bacterium
AATTAAAATAGGAAAGCAATATTATTTAGTAAAAAAAAAAAATTTTTTTTAGAATATCATCATTCGTGAATATTAAAAATCGAATTCATTTTCCGTATTTTGATAGATAGAGGATTGAGCACCAGTTAATCGATGGGAAATAGAGATATTTGATAATAAGATAGAATCATTTTCAACAACCTGAGACACGATTTCCTGAAAATAAAGAATAAAGCGTTCTATGGTTTCCTGCTTAAATAATTCTACACTGTATTGAATAAAAAAGTGTAAATATTCTCCATTATCGCTCCCGGTAAAAAGGAGATCGAACTTACCCTGTTGTTGGAATTCGCTTCTCCATTTATAATGATGGATATTCAATCCGGCTTTTTCTATATTATCAAAAAGGTTTGCATTAAAAAAGGTATCGCCTGAACCGAATAAATAAAGAACATCAAAAACCGGATTCCTGGAAGCTTCGCGTTTCACTCCGAGTTTTTCAACGATATCGTCGAAGGGGTACTCCTGGTTATCAAAGGCATCAAGCGTGCGCGCTCCAACTTCCCTTAAAAATTCTATGAACCGTTTGTCACGAGTAGGGAAATTGCGTAAAACCAATGTATCGATAAACATCCCGATAATATATTCCAGGTCAGGATGACGTCTACCTGCCGTGATGGTACCGATTGGAATATCTTCTCCGGCGCCTATTTTGGATAGAAGGATATTAAGTAAAGTGAGTACAGCCATAAACATGGTGATATTTTCACGTTTAGCCAATTCCCTTAAATATAATGATTTTTCAGCAGATATATTGAATTCAAGGATATTAGAATGGTAGCTTCTTTCTTGCGGTCGTTCATAATCACCGGGAATATCTGCTACCGGTATTCCATTCTTAAATGTCTCTAACCAAAATTTTTCCTGTTTTTTCAATTGTTCTTTAAAAAAGGTGGTTTGCTGCCATTCCGAGAAATCACGATATTGAAAAGTAAGGGGATGCAATTCTTCTTCCCTGTACAGTGCCAGGAATTCCTTTATCAATATGGCATTGGATTGTCCATCAAAAATGATATGGTGCATATCCATCATGAGTATATATTTTATATTCGAGATTTTTATCAACCCAATTCTTAACATAGGTGCATTAGCGAGATTAAAAGGACGGATAAAATTCTCAATGGTTTCTTCGATGACATGGGAAAATGCTTCTTTATCTGTTTTTTCTGCTGAATCGGAAAGGTCGGTGACATTCACATCGAATTCTACTTCTTTGAAAATACGTTGTACAGGTAAATCCCGGATTATATGAAAAGCGGTTCTTAAACTCTCATGACGGGCAATTAACCTTGAGAAAACATCTTTAATACGTATTGGATCTACATTTCCTTCCATTGTGAATACGGCAGGCATATTGTAGTTAACGGCTGAAGGATTCATCACATAGAGTACATACAAGCGCTCCTGTGGTGAGGAAATTTTATAGTATTCTTTGTCCTCGGTCTGTTCCAATTCGATAAATTGACTGTATTCACCCCCTCTTACTTTCCAGGCAAGAGCACGAATAGTGGGAGTTCCAAATAAATCGGCAAGAGATATCCCAACATGGTATTCTTTTTGAATTCTAGAAATTAATACCGTCGCTTTTAACGAATGGCCTCCAAGTTCAAAAAAGCTATCATCGATGCCGATATTTCCTGCTTCTACCTGGAGAACAGAAGACCAGAGTTGAACAAGTTTTCTTTCAATCTCTGTTTCAGGAGGAGTAAAGCCATTTTGTTTCGGACCTGCACCAGGATCAGGTAGGGCTTTCATATCGACTTTGCCGTTGGAATTTAAGGGTAGTTCATCAATGACTATAAAATAAGAAGGAATCATGTATGCCGGTAATCGAAGTGAAATAAAACGCCGTAATTCTTTAATAAATTCCTCCTGTTCTCCCTGGGGGTGAGCAACAACATAGGCGCATAAACGATCAGAACCGTTTACGGTAATAACAGCGGATTTTACCTCATCATGTTCAAGTATTTTATTCTCGATTTCTCCCAGTTCGATTCGGTAACCACGTATTTTTACCTGGAGGTCTTGCCTTCCTAAAAATTCAATTTCTCCTCCATCTACCCATCGAGCGAGATCTCCGGTTCGATAATAAGTGTTAGTGAAAGAGGTTGTATTTATTTCATCATTACTTGACCCTATTGTGGAGGATTGTATCCCGGTTTGGTTATGGGATGCTTTATTCACTATAACGCCCGGCACATCCAAAACAATAAATTTTTCCCCCGATAGTACAGGATTATTTAAATATCCTCGTCCTACACCAGAACCTCCGATAAGTAATTCTCCCACTACTTTTAATGGGCAAAGGTTCATATATCGATCCACAATTATCAGACGGTTATTGGCAATAGGTACACCTATAGGAACACTATTTAATACTTCATAATCATGAATTTTGGACGGGATGATGTCGAGTACTGCGGCCATGATGGTGGCTTCGGTGGGACCATACATGTTATAAATACGGCAATTCTCTCTGACTTCTCCTTTGCTTCGTTTTACAATATCCAGGGTTAACTTTTCAGCACCGATAGCCAGATATCTAAGTGAACTCAAACGTATTTCATTGGGTTTAAGTTCGATATCCGCACCGATCAATCCCTGGTATTGTGTAGGAGTAATATGTAGAGTGGTAATATCATGTTTTCTCAAATATTGGGTCATCGATACAGGTATTAATAAAACATCCTCGTGGGTAATATTTAATACTGCACCGGAGGTTAAGGTGATAAACATCTCCCATACAGACCAATCGAAAAAGTAAGATAAATTTTGAATGGTTTTATCGTTGGAACCCAGAGGCATATGTTTATATCCCCAATGCAAGAGTGGACATAAATTGGAATGGGTAATAGGTACGCCCTTGGGGTTACCTGTAGAGCCTGATGTATAAATAATATAAGCGATAGATTCAGGGGAAGATTGATGTTCAAAGCTGGAATTTTCCTCGTTGATCATCGAAGAAATAATCATCTTCGATTTTTCTTCTTCCCAAAAAAGCTCATCCACAAGAAGTTTAGACCCACTTTCTTCAACAATAAACCGGATACGTTCATCGGGGTTTTTGGGATTCATTGGAACATAGGCACAGCCAGCTTTCCAAATACCCAGAATGCTTATTATCATTTCAATGGAACGGGGTAATTTCA
>JAKAGC010000665.1 GCA_021817755.1 Acidobacteriota bacterium
TTTCAATCTCCCCGGTTTCAATACGGTAACCTCTGATTTTCACCTGGAAATCGATTCTCCCTAAAAATTCTATTTGTCCATCTTCCAACCATTTTACCAGATCTCCAGTTTTATATAAAGTGTTAGTGCTAGTATTCGTGGTAGTAGTTCTTGTAAATTCGTGCAATTGATGGGAAGAAAAAATAAAACGTTCTGCTGTTAATTCAGGATTGTTCAAATATCCGCGTGCGATCCCTTCACCACCGATATATAATTCCCCAGGTACATTAACAGGGCATAGATTCATGGATCTATCAAATATATATAATGTTGTCCCGGTTATGGTCCATCCGATTGAAATACCGGACAATGTATTGTATTTTAAATAATTGTTGCGATCTAATTCAATGGCAGTGGATATAATGGTGGCTTCAGTGGCTCCATACTGATTAAATACACGACATTTACTGTTTACAAGTTCAAATAATTCCCGAACCAATGTAAGGGTGAGCTTCTCCCCTCCCATAATAAGATACCTTAAAGGAGTTAAGGGGTGTTTAAGATCAACAAGGTAACGGCATTGAGTGGGAGTAACATGCAAAATGGTTATATGATGCTTATAAATGAATTGGATCATATTGGCAGGATTTAACAGGATGTCATCATTTATCATATATAACGAAGCACCGGAACTCAAAGATAAAAATATCTCCCACACAGACCAATCGAAAAAGAATGATGGAGTTTGAATGGTTCTATCGGTATTAATAAAGCGGAGATTGGTTTGTCCCCAATAGAGCAACGGAAATAGATTGGCGTGGGTGATGGGTACTCCTTTGGGATTTCCGGTGGAACCGGAAGTATAGAGTACATAGGCAAAATCATCGACAGATGAGGAGGGTAATTCATCCCCTATTAACGTTCCTTCCTCTTTTAATTGATTTGCTTCTTCAAAAGAACGGTCATCGACAAGAAACCGGGATCCGCTATCTTCCATCAGGTATTTTATACGATTCTCAGGATTTTTGGGGTTAATGGGAACATAAGTACACCCAGCTTTTAAAATACCGAGTACACCGATAATCATTTGGATGGAACGATGGATACTAATGGCTACGAGATCGCGGGGCCGGATTCCTTTTTTTATTAAATATAAACTGAATCTCCGGGCTTCTTCATCCAATTGACGGAAAGTGAGTTGAACGGGTAATTCAGAAAGGGCAATGTGATCGGGTGTTCGTTCTACCTGTTCTTGGAAAAGACATGTCAACGTTTTATATGAAGTGTTAGGGGACTCTTCCTGATGGTTAAACTGGAACAGTATCTGCTCTCGCTCTTGAGGTGTGATGATATCTATCCGGGAAATAGGGATTCGTGGATTTTGGGTAATACAAGCAGTGATATTTTTAAAATACTGGATAAACCGTTTAATACTCTCTTCTTTGAACAACCGGGTACAATACTCGAATACGAGGTTCAATTCTCCCCTGTTTTCATAAGCAATTAAGGTGATATCAAATTTGGCTATATTGCTTTCAAATGAAACAGGTTTTATTTCTACGGAAGAATCCGGATTACTGACAGCAGCTTCTATATTCTGAAGTGCAAGCATGACATCAAACAAGGGGTTCCGTGCAGTATCACGTTGAACCTTGACTGCGTCAAGTATATCTTCAAATGGGTATTCCTGGTTTTCAAAAGCATTGAGAGTGGATGTTTTTATCTGGTTCAAAAATTCGATAAAAGTAAGTGATTCATCTGAAATATTTCTTAAAGCAAGCGTATTGATAAACATCCCTATGATATTGGCAAGTTCAGGATGTCGACGGCCAGCGACAGGTGTTCCGATTATTATATCATCCTGGCGGCTTAACCGGGATAAGAGGATATGAAATAGACTGAAACAAACCATAAACAATGTGGCGTTATTCTCGATGGCAATCCGGTTTAATTGCCGGGTCTGCGGAATTTCCAATTTAAAAGGAATAGTGGTTCCTTCAAAACTCTGAATAACAGGACGTATATAATCAAGAGGTAAATTTAATACGGGTAACTCTCCATTGAATTGCTTAAGCCAATATTCTTTTTGTCTTTTAGCACGTTCCTGCTCCTGTACTCCCTCTAACCATTGAGAATAATCTTTATAACTTATTGTTATGGGTATTAATGAACGGGTAGATTGATTATCACGATATAAAGTGATAAATTCCTTTTTAAAAATTTCCATAGATGTACCGTCTGATATGATATGATGCATATCGATTATCAAATAACGGAGTCTATCTTTTAAATGAAATACACAGGCACGGAATAAAGGAGGAGTAGTTAAATCAAATGGACGAACAAACCGTTTAATCAGATTTTTCAATTGCTCTTCACTTTCTGCCTCTTCATGTGTGAGAGAAAAGGATACAGAGTGATGAATCTGTTGAAATGTATGATCATTGTGGGTATGGAAAGATGTACGAAAGCTTTCATGACGTTGAATCATTATTGAAAAAATCTTCTCTATCCGTTCTATATCGACTTCTTCTCCCAACTCAAAAAGAGCGGGAAGATTATATTGAGTACTGCCGGGATCGATTTTCCCCAAAATATATAACCGGATTTGAGCTGGGGACATTACATAATATTCCTGCTCTTGAGTTTTGGGAATGGATATATAAGCTTCCCGGTCCATTTTCTCGATAACAACAGCAAGTTCACGAATTGTTGGAGAAATAAATATTTGGGGAAGTGTGAGTTTAATATTTAAAATGGAATAAACCCGGGAGACGAATATCGTACCTTTTAGAGAATGACCTCCAAGTTCAAAGAAATCATCATCGATTCCAATACGCTCTTCCTGGATACCAAGAACCGAAGCCCAAATAGAAACCAATTGCTTTTCAAGAGGTGTTCGGGGTGCGGTAAACTGCCGCTCTTGTTTGATATCTCCTGGTTCGGGTAAGGCTTTCAAATCCACTTTTCCGTTGGGATTCAACGGCATCCTCTCTATTTTTATAATATGAGATGGCACCATATAGGCTGGAAGTCCTTGTGAAATAAACTCTTTCAATTCCTGGGTATCGAGTGGGTTATCTGCTTTTGATACGACATAACCACAAAGATATTTATCGCCTGCGGAGTCTGTCTTCTGAACCACCACAGCTTCTTTTACAAAGGGTGACTTCAATATTCTGTCTTCGATCTCACCAATTTGGAGA
>JAKAGC010000666.1 GCA_021817755.1 Acidobacteriota bacterium
TGGTTATATCGATACAAATGAAATACGTATTTCAGGTTGTCTTATCGATAATCTGGTTGTACTGTGGCGCATCGATCCGGATCATGTTTTCACAACAGCTAATAATGGAAATAAATCGATTCGTCAAACAATGAAAGATATCATGAAAAATGTCTTCGATCTGGAAGCAGCAGCAGGAAAAAATGGGTACGTATATGCTGAAAATCCACCGGACCCGACATTACGGCAGCCATTGATGAATTGTTATTTTGTGGAACCAGCAATCAAAGCGTATTCGGAAGTTTTTAAAAATCGCGATAATGCCTATGCATTAGAATTGCTTGGATTGATCAAACGGATGACTTCCTGGTTGATCTCCATAACTTACGGAGGGACATTTAATGGGCAAGGATATTATCTTCCAAGACAAATTCCATATATGGTGGATACAGACCTTACTCAACAAACGGATGGGCAGATTCCTTATATATTAATGGCTCTGAATGCGGCGGGTTTTTGTTACTCAGAAACAGGACAACAATCCTATTTTGATTATATGCGGTCTGCATTCAAGGATTATGTTCGTTATTTTGGGGTACAGGGAGGAGATCAATACATAGAAGATCCATCTACCCGAACACCAACTGCTTATAATTCAAGTGTTTACCCAGATACGGAATCAAAAGTACACGGGTGGTCGGGGCGATATGGTCAATATTACCT
The DNA here is from genome assembly GCA_021817755.1 of Acidobacteriota bacterium. Lineage (GTDB taxonomy): Bacteria > Acidobacteriota > Aminicenantia > UBA2199 > UBA2199 > JAKAGC01. The sequence continues at coordinate 703 of JAKAGC010000666.1, forward strand.
GGCAGCAGAAGCTGCAATTTTAAATGCACCTATCAGGGTGACTTCTCCGAATGGAGGAGAAATAGTAATCGCAAATGCCACTTATAAGATCACCTGGAATACAATTTCGACATCGATTACACATGTGCAAATCCTTTATTCAACGGACAACGGACTCCATTATAACCATACGGTGACAAATTCTACGCCCAATACGGGGAGTTATAATTGGACAATTCCTAATACACCTTCGACTCAATGCCGGATTAAAATAATCGGGATTAATGATCCGTCTATATATGATTCCAGTGATAGTGTGTTTACCATAAACCCGCCGGTTTCTTCTATAATAAAAATAAACCGAAGTGGGTTGAATTTCGGGGGGGTATATGGTTCTACTTCAAACATCACAGCGCCCCAAAATATTTTGCTTACTATAAGCGGAAATACAGGATTAAGCTGGACTGCTGCTTCCGATTCGTCCTGGATTTCGATTTCTCCAGGTTCAGGAACGGGTGAAAGTTCGATTCAAATCGGTGTAAATCCATCTGGATTAAATATAGGAACCTATACAGGTACGGTTGTTTTTACGGTTTCAGGAGCGAATAATTCGCCTCAGACGTTACAAGTTGAATTGAAGATATGGGAACAGAGTGGTTTTCCCTCAGGTTCTTTCGATACGCCTGAAGACAATTCAACAGTGACTGGGAGCATTGGGGTTACGGGATGGGTGCTGGATGATATAGGAGTGACAGGAGTTCAAATCTGGCGTGAAGGAGTTATAGGAGAAGGAAATCACCTTGTATATATCGGAGATGCGGTTTTTGTGGATGATGCAAGGCCGGACGTGGAGTTGGCTTTTCCGGATTCGCCTTTCAACTATCGCGGGGGGTGGGGATACATGATGCTTACATATGGACTTCCGAATAATGGAATGAATGATACATTCGTAATTCATGCAATCGCTACGGATATGGAAGGAAATACAACGGACCTGGGAACGAAAACGATTCATTGCAATAATGGAGCGGCAGTAACTCCTTTTGGTGCGATAGACACACCGGAACAGGGAGGAACAGCAACAGGAAAAAGTTATATAAATTTCGGGTGGGCGCTTACTCCTCCCCCATCTGTTATTCCCTTGGATGGTTCATCGGTAATTGTGTTTATCGATGGTGAACCGAAAGGGCATATCGGTTACAATCAATATAGACCGGAATTAAAAAACCTTTTTCCATCTTATTTAAATAGTGATGGTGCAGGGGGTTATTTTTATATGGATACGACTCCCTATGACAATGGACTTCATACAATTGCATGGAGTGCCACAGATGATAACGGGCATACGGGAGGGATAGGGAGTCGTTTTTTTACTGTATTCAATTCCGAAACATCAACTATTTCTACAACGTCCAATGCGGATTTAAAACCTCTATCTTTTAACGGAAATAAATATGAATCTACTAATAGAAAAGATATTATGGATTTGAGTTATAATTCGATCAGAATCAGGAAAGGTTTTAATCTTTTGGCTCCTATGGAAACTGTTTTTCCAGATTCCAATGGAAATTATCCGATTTATGTATCTTCCGGGATTCCTTTAGAAATCCATTTGAGTGGAGAAATGAACGGGGTGTTAAATGGATATTTGATGATTAAGAATGAATACCGGCTACTTCCTGTGGGATCAGTTTTAAAGGGAAATAATTTTTACTGGCAGGTTCATCCGGTATTCAAAGGAAAGTTCCTTTTATTATTCATAACGTCTCAGGAAAGCAAATCTATTGAAATTACTATAAATTAATACCTTCGACAACACTTCATGTAGTGCGTAGCAATGTTTGTAGCATTAACCTCAAACGACTGGTAGACCCTTTTGTAAAAGGGTCCTCCCGGACCTCCCCAAAACTTCTGTTAGACAAACCATTTTAAATCAACTACATTGTCAGATAATAGATTTGAAAAAATTGACAAAATATAAGAAGAATTGTATAATTTCGAGCGAAATGATGAGTACAATTTTATAGAAGGAGGATGCTAATTGTCGGTTAGCTTATAACCTATGGGTATATTAATCGATACGGTCAGGATATATAATTTTCGATCGCTAAAAAACATAGAAGTAAAACTAAGTCCATTTACTTTATTGGTGGGGATGAATAATTCCGGGAAAACTTCATTCTTGAAAGCTTTACAATTGGCATTAGGTGTCGAAAGGCAATTCATTACTTCAGACGATTTTTTTATAAGCCGCAAAACTGCTAAAAATAAAGATAACGAAATATTGGTAGATATTCTGATCGTTCCGGTTGACGATAAATACAAAAGAAAAAATACTTTTGATGACAATTGGGTGGAACAATTTGGATATAATCTCCTAAGAGTTGATGCGGAAGACAACCAATATGTAGCATTTCGAACACAAATCCGTTTCGATAGTTTAAAAAATGAATTTATAAAAGAAAAATTTCCTCTTAAGGAATGGCCTGAAAAAAATGGTTG
>JAKAGC010000667.1 GCA_021817755.1 Acidobacteriota bacterium
GGCAAAGAGGGTATATTATGGATTGGCACGAATGAAGGAGGATTATATAAATTCAATACAAAAACAGAGGAAATATCGTGCTATATTCCGCCGACCTCCAACTATATTACTTGCATCCTGGAAGATAGTACGGGTAAGTTATGGATAGGAACGGAAAAAGGATTATTTACATTTAATCCACAAAAAGAAACCTTTCAAAAAGTGGATATAAGGGAAAAATACAAGGAAAATTGCAATGAATACATAACTACCCTGGATGAAGATGAGACAAAGACACTTCGAATTGGTACTTTCTATGGGGATCTTCTACGCTGGGATAAATCGAGAAATAAATTTGTTAACGAAATATATGATATGAAAATCCTTCCATGCGAAAAAAATCAACCACTAACCGTAATTTTTAAAGATCATACAGGTACACTATGGATTGGTACTTACGGAGGAGGACTTTATGCACGAGAAAAAAATAATGTGACATTCGTCAATTATAGAAGGCGTATCGGTGTACCAAACACATTGACGAATAATTTTGTATATACAATGTATGAGGACAAATCGGGTGTTATCTGGATCGGAACAGAAGGTGGTTTAAATAAGATGGATACAGGTAAAAACCGGTTTATTCATTGGGGACCGGAACCGGATAATCCGAAAAGTTTGAAGGATAATTATGTTTGGGCAATATATAAAGATAAAGAACACAGTATGTGGGTGGGAACGAACATCGGGCTTCATCAATTTGACAAAGAAAAGGGAGAGTTCATCAATTATCCTCCGGAGCCGGGGAGTACAGCGGAGACCTCAACAGATAATAAAGTGGTTTGCATTTTAGAAGATTCGAGGCACACTTTATGGGTGGGGACCCAGGGAGGGGGATTACGTATTTTCGACAGAAAAAAGAAGCAGTTTACAGGGAAATACGAAAATATTAATGATGAAGCAGATTCCATTGCAGATAATTGTATTATATCGCTACGTGAAGATCATAGGGGTGAATTATGGGTGGGTACTAAATCGGGTTTGGATAAATTCGACCGTTCAAAGAAAAAATTTTTTCATTTCCTTGCAGAAGAATTAATCGAGGTTGTCTACGAAGATTCACAGGGCTCGCTTTGGGTAGGAACCAACCGTGGTTTGAATGCCTTTGGGTTAGAGGGAAAAACATTTATAACCTATAGGAATGACCCGAAAAAAACAAATTCCTTATCCTATGATTTTGTTTATTGTATTCGAGAAGACCACAACGGCAATTTATGGATCGGAACATTCAACGGATTAAACCGTTATGATCCGAAAACAAAAACATTTTATAGGTATTGGAAAAGCGTGGATGGACTGCCGAGCAATACGATTAACGGGATACTGGAAGACAAAGCGGGCTTTCTCTGGATAAGTACGGGATACGGGTTATCGCGTTTCGATCCCCGTACAGGAATGGCAAAGAATTATGAAGAGCAGGATGGACTTCAAGGGAATGAATTTAACCCTGGAGCTAACTTTTACGCAGTAGACACGGGTGAAATGTTTTTCGGAGGAACAAACGGTTTTAATTCCTTTTTCCCTGATCGGATTCATACGAATACTCATAAACCTGCCGTTGTAATCACGGATTTTCAGATATATACGCATTCGATTGTGGAAAACAAGTCGATTATATCGGAGATGAGGGAGTTTTTAGTTCCCTATGATCAGAACGTATTTACGATCGAATTCGCAGCGTTGGATTTTACGACTCCTTCCAAGAACAATTATGAGTACCAGATGGTAGGAGTGGACCCTGAAATGGTGGAACGGGACTCAACAAAACGGTATGCAACCTATACGAACTTGAATGCAGGCGAACATATTTTCCGTGTAATCGGAACAAATAATGACGGCATTCATAATGAAGAAGGATTGACAATAAAAATTATAATTCCTCCTCCACTTTTTCAACGTACCTGGTTCCAGATTATGATGGGGTGTATTCTGATTTTGATGTTGTTTGCGGGATATCGCATTAGAACGCGTTTCTTAAGAGAAAAACTGGCGGAACAGGAACGGATTCAGGTGATATTAAAAAAATCCCGGGATGAAATGGAACAGGCGCGCGACCTGGCAGAACTTAGACATGCAGAAAATGAAAAACTGCTGACAGCTATTTCCTCACTTTTTATTGCAGTGGATTCGGAAGGAACTATATTCCAATGGAACACAACCTGCGAGAATTTTTTTAAAATCCCAAGATATAATGCAGTTCAAAAACCTCTCAAAGATGTATTAAAGGGGTATATCCACGAGGATAGATTGAACAAAATTATGGAAAGCGGTTCGGCTTCGGATGCCTCTTCCAGATCTCTTGAAATCAATGTGGACCTGACATCTAAAAAAATCGGGATTCGTCTTCTGCTATGTGCGATTAGCACGATTCGAGACAGCGGTGGGAAAAAACTGGGATTCCTTATCCTGGCGGATGATATCACTAACCGTAAGCAGGCGGAAATGATGAAAAACCTTTCTAAAAAGTTGGAATCATTGGGGCAAATGGCCTCAGGTATTGCTCATGAAATCAAAACACCTCTGCAATACATAGGCCATAACGCCCGTTTCGTTTCAGACTCCTTTAATGAATTTATAAAAGTGTTCGATATTATCTTACAATCGGAGATTAAAGAGAGTGAGTTGTCGAATGAAACATTGCGTAAATTAAAAAAGAATATGGAAGAGAATGATCTGGAATACATAATGAAAGAAATTCCTATTGCAGCGGAACAAATTATCGGCGGAGTAACACGCGTTTCGGATATTATCACGGCAATGAATGATTTTTCCCATCCGGGAAGGGGATTCAAAGAAAAAGCAGATATCAACGGATTAATTAAATCAACTTTAATTATGGTGCAAAACCGGATTAAAAAGACAGCAGAAATTCAAATTGAACTGAGCGATACCCTTCCTCCTGTTTCCTGCTTCCCAAATGAATTGAACCAGGTATTCATGAACCTGTTGATTAATGCTTCGGATGCGGTCCTGGAATCGGGAAAATGGGGAATTATCAAAATCGCCACTTATACAGAAAAACAGGATGTTATAATAGCAATCTCAGATACAGGGAATGGCATTTCTGAAGAAATCAAAGACAATATATTCAATCCCTTCTTTACTACAAAAGATGTAGTAAAAGGAACGGGGCA
>JAKAGC010000037.1 GCA_021817755.1 Acidobacteriota bacterium
AAAATATGGATGAGAGAAACGGAAGTAATCGAATCCATCCACACAACAGGAGAAAATAAAGCATTTCTACCGGGGATAAAATTATCCCCGCACTTAATCCCGGTTGATGACCTTAAAGCGGAAGCAGAAGAAGCGAGTATCCTTATTTTCGCAGTTCCATCCAAGTACATCAGGTACACCTTCATGGAACTGAAAGAGATAATCCTTTCTTCGTCAAAAACCCTGGTGAATCTTTCCAAAGGTTTTGAATCGGCTTCGTTAAAGACGATCTCTCAACTGGCTGAGGAAATCCTGGGAGAAGAGATTATTCAACGCTGGGTCACGATATCGGGTCCTTCATTTGCACGGGAATTGGCATCGCGGCATCCGACAGTTGTTGTGGCGAGTTCTGTGAATCCGTCACTGGTAAAAAAAATCCAGGTACTTTTCTCATCGGATATATTACGGATATACAGTTCGGATGATCTTATCGGTATCGAAGTGTCAGGGTCGATTAAAAACGTGATGGCGATTGCATCGGGCATTGTCAAAGGATGCGGATTCGGTTACAATACGACAGCATCGCTAATTACGAGAGCCAGTATGGAAATACTGCGTTTCGGATTAAAACTGGGTGCGAGACAGGAAACCTTTTGGGGGCTAGCAGGGATAGGCGATCTGATGCTCACTTGTTTCGGGCCATTGTCCCGTAATTACCAACTGGGAGAACGGATCGCAAAGGGAGAAACCCTGGAACAAATCGAACAATCGAGCCAGATGGTGGCAGAAGGTGTGGAAACAACCCGGGCCATCAAAAAACTCGCAGATAACCTGCATATCGAAATGCCGATTACGAATGAAGTTTATGAAATTCTTTTCAATAATAAACCTCCAATGGTGGCTCTTAAAGAATTAATGAAAAGGAGTTTAAAACAAGAATGGAATTTAAGTTAGAATACACGCTAAATGACGAATTAAAGATTTTTTATCTTAATAAAGATACCGTCGGGGTGGGGAAATTATCGGGGAATGATCTGCATTTAAATGATAATTCGGTTTCAAGAAATCATTGTAAATTTGTACGGACGGGAGATGCTTACAAATTAGTGGATCTAGGAAGTACCAACGGAACCTACCTCAATGGTAAAAAAATCACGGAAAAGAAACTGGAAAATGGGGACATGATAACGATCGGGCGTACCATTCTTAAATTCCTCCACGTTTCTCGAAAAGACAATTTTTCGGATGTGGATGATCAAAAAATTTCAATGGTCATCCCATTATCGGATAAATTACTGGTAAAAGAGGAAGAGGATAAAATTGAAAGCCATATGCTGAAATTCCTGACCTCATTGACGGAATTGGGAAAAGGATTGATCGCATCGAATACGCTTGAAGACTGCGTGGATAAAATCGGGGAATTTATTTTTGAAGAGCTAAGCCCGAAACGTCTCTATATCTTCTTTTATGATGAAGGTCAGGATGACCTGGAATTAAAATACAGCCGTACGAGTAAAGGAAAAGTAGAAGAAACGGTTAATATTTCCCGTACGATTGCAATGAAAGCGATTAAAGAAAAAGTGGCGATTCTCTCTTCCAATACGCTGGATGATGACCGGTTTGATGGGGCACAGAGCATTATTATGTATGGGATTAAATCGGCAATTTCGGTTCCCATCTGGAATAAAAACACGATATACGGATTGATTTACCTGGATACAACGGATTTCGATAAAATATTCAAGAAAAATGATCTTGCCATTCTATCGACGATTGCCAATTTTGCAGGGCTATCGATCGAAGGAATCAACAGTCTCAAAAAGTTGAACAGGGAGAAAAAAATCCGTGAACGGTTGGAAAGATATCATTCTCCGTCGGTGGTCTCACGAATCATGGGATCCCACGACAGCAGCACACTTGAATTCAATGCGTACCGCGAAACAGAAGCATCCGTTTTATTCATGGATATCGTGGGATTCACAACCAAAGTGGAACACATGAATCCGGTGGAAATCGGTATTTTCCTGAACCATCTCTTTACGGAAATGACGGAGATTATTTTTAATCATAACGGAACACTGGATAAATATATCGGGGATTGTATAATGGCGGTATTCGGCGTTCCTTTTGAGCTGACTAATCATGCGGAATCGGCTATTAATGCGGCATTGAATATGATAAAACAACTCGAACGGATTAACGATGCCTTCGCCCCGGAAGACCGGATAAAAATCCGCATTGGTATCAATTCGGGTAAACTGGTAGCGGGGGATTTCGGTTCTCCGAAACGGTTGGATTATACGGTAATCGGGAATACGGTAAATATTGCGTCACGGCTGGAATCCTCTGTGGCTAAACCGAATGAAATCGTTATTTCGGAATTCACATTGGATTTGACACGTGATAAATATATATGTGAGCCGCTCGGAGGACAAAAACTCCAGGGCCTTTCACAGGAAGTAAAAGCATTCAGAGTAATCGAAAAGAAATAGGAGGGCGAATGAAAAAAATAGTATTCTTTAGTTTCCTAGCCGTAATACTTATTATAAGCGTTACAGGATGCGGCAAAAAAAATCCCAATGTTCAGTACTCCCAAAGACTCCAACCGGATACGGCCGAGTATTATCTTAATGAAGGAATACTCTACCTCAATTCAGGCGACCTCAATACTGCGGAACAAAAATTAATGAAAGCGCTGAAAAAGAAACCGACCCTGGTAGATGCGATTCTGGGCCTTGGAATTATTAATTTAAATAGAGGCAATTTTAAACAAGCAGTGGAATATTTTCAACAGGTGGTACGTATTAATCCGAATAGTTTTGATGCTTATAATTTTCTTGGCGTTTCCTACTCGGAATTGGGAGAATATAATATCGCAAAGGAAAATCTGTTAATTGCAGCGAACGCAGAGAAATACAAAACTCCTGAAAATGCCTATGCCAACCTGGCGACATTGGAAATCAAACAACAGCGTTATGAATCCGCTCTTCGTTATATCGAGAAGGGATTGGAGAAAAACGATAAATTCGCACAGCTCTATAACCTGAAAGGTGTGGTTATGGAAAATGTGGGAAAACTTGAAGACGCAATCGCCTGGTATCAGAAAGCATTGACATTTTTAAAGGCAGAAGATGCAACGATACTCATCAATATTGCCCGTATTTACACCAAGATGGGAAATAAAGGAAAAGCGATGGATATGCTGGAAAAAGCGCTTCCGTCAGCTACCTCTCCTGAAATAAAAGAACAGATACGAAATCTTATAAAAGACCTGGAAAAGAAATAAATAGTTTTATAATCAGGTTAACGGAAAAAATTTCAATCCGAAGTAGAGAACTATCGCTGCATAAATTCCGGCAGCGATATCATCTACCATGATTCCTAATCCGCCGTGTATTTTTTCAAGTCTGCGAATGGGGAAAGGTTTTATAATATCGAAAAACCGAAAAGCAAGAAAACCTGCAAGGTAAGCCCATACATGATGCGGAGCTACCAACAGAGTCACCATTTGCCCGGCAACTTCATCGATTACACATTGTCCGGGATCTTTCTTTTTAAAGTGTTTTTCGGCTGCATTTGCGGCAGGAATTCCGATCAGAAATACCATAAAAATCACTGCTAAACGTATAATAAGCGGTGCCTGCCAATAAGGAGCGATAAAATAAACAAGAAGTGCTGTTACCAATGAACCCCAGGTTCCGGGTGCAAAAGGCATCCTTCCGATATTAAAAAGCGTGGCTATCCAAACCCCTACCTTCTTCATATTTTTTCTCCATACAATAATTCATGTTGAAAACCCGTGATGGTAATTCTAAACATGGAGTAATCATCTTCGAATGGAAGTTCCACTACGGTTAGCCCATCGGTATCCGGTGCCTGCGATTTTATGCGTCCGATCATTCCATTGTTATCCCATGGTCCGAGAGGGAGAAAATCTTGTATTGTTCCAACGAGTTTTTCATTGAACTTTACCATATTGGTATCGGAAATATCCATCAATTGTTCGACGCGTTCCGAGATGACTTCCGGATCGATCTTATCAGGCAAATCAAAAGCGGTGGTATTCTCTTCTTCGGAATAACCAAAAACGCCGATGCGTTCGATTCCCATTTTTTTGGCGAAGGATTTTAATTCTTTGAATTCGGTTTCGGTTTCTCCGGGAAAGCCGACAATGAATGATGACCGGATGATTGCATTCTTATACTTTTTGCGAATTTTCATAATCAAATCGGAATTGGACTCCACACCTCCGCCGCGGTTCATGCGTTTTAGAACATCCTTTGAAACATGTTGAAAAGGTAAGTCGAAATAAGGAATCACGGATGGATAGGAGAATGCATCGATGATTTCATCGGTTACTTCTTCGGGCATCAAATACAGTACCCGGATACTTTCAAGATTTAATTTGGAAAGCTCTTTCAACAGTAATGGCAATTCGGATTTGGTGTTTCTGTCTTTACCGAAATAAGTGGAATTCTGGGAGATCAAGTTTATTTCGCTGAATCCCATATTCCTATATTTTTCAGCTTCTTTAACGATGGATTCGATTTCCCGTGAACGGTAAGAACCTCTTATTTGAGGGATTGCGCAGAAGCTGCATTTCATATTACAACCTTCTGAAATTTTAATAAAGGTGACATTGGGAGTGGTGGTAATAATCCGTTTATATGAATCATTATAGAGAAAAGGAGACGAATCTGGATACTTCCTATCGCCTTTATTATCACTATCGAAATTGGCGATTAATTCTGCCAGTCGTTCCAGGTCATTTACTCCCCATATGATATCGGCTTCTTTGAAATTTGATTTTAATTCGGAATGGTATCTCTGTGTTAAACATCCGAAAATAGCGACATGTTTAACTGTTCCCTCCGTCCGGCGTTCGAGTGCCAGCAAGATTTCATCGATGCTTTCTTCTTTCGCATCCCGGATGAATCCGCATGTATTGATAACTACCCAATCCGCATCTTCATAGGATGAGACGGGACGCATATTATTTTTTTCCAGTAAGCCGCCTAGTACTTCAGTATCCACGAGGTTTTTAAAACAACCTAAACTGATAAACGATACGGTGGTTTCTTTTTGATTTTTTGTTGTTCCCATTGAATGATTGTACCAGATTTATAGCGATTTGCCAATACTCATTTGAATTATTGTCACTCCTTCGCCTTCTTGTTTTAATAGTATAACATTTCTTATCAATAAACGTATTTAAATTATATAAATTTAATTAACAGATAACAGTGGAAACGCTGATATAAAAAAAATAATGTGTACTTTTTTCCAAAAATGCGTTAAAATATATAGATAGAGGATTTAACTAAATATGAGATCGGAGGAAACTAAATGATAAAATATAAAGCCGTAATCGTGGATGATGATATCAAAATAATCATTCTAGTGGAAAAAGCATTAACTGAATTGGGATTTGTAGTATACAGTGCCACCGAAGGTAAAAAAGCTCTTGAATTGGTCCAGGATGAAAAACCCGATTTGCTCGTTAGCGATATTCTTCAACCCGGTTTAGACGGCGTTCGTCTTTGCAATTTAATCAAAAAAGATCCCCAATTGTCCCATACAAAAATTTTCCTTGTTACAGGAGTATATAACCGAACCAGTTTTAAACTCCAGATGGATTGCGAACCCGACGCATTCATTGAAAAACCGGTGGATATGACTCAATTCCAGGAAACGGTTAAAAGGCTTATTTTAGAGTAACCACGTAAAAACTAAGGCTTGGATTAATGACAGAGAATAACGAAGAACATCATTCTCATTCTATTCCCCTGAATGTATTCGAGCATGAATCCCAAATACTGGAAATGGCCGAAACCCTTCCGGCAGAGCCATTATTAACAATCGATGAAATCCAAAACCGTTTCAAAACGCTTACAAAAGAATATAAAAAATTACTTCGTCAAACTCAAAAAATAACCCGTATCGGTGATTCGAATCAAAAAAAACTACTTGAAGCCTATGATAAAATAGAGAATCAAAATCTAAAACTCGATCGAGCCATTCGAGAAGCGGAAAACGCTAATGCAGCGAAAAACCAATTCCTGGCTAAAGTGAGCCACGAAATCCGAAACCCCATGAATGTCATCCTGGGCATGGCAGAACTGCTTCATCTTACTCATTTAAATAATGAACAGAAAAGCTACATTTCCAATTTACGAGTAGCAGGAAAAAAACTGCTTCACGTCATAAATGATATTCTTGATTTCTCCAAAATCGAATCGGGTCTGCTTACCCTTGAAAACATTGATTTCTATATTTCCGATACAGTTAAATCCTTAAAAGAATCATTCGAAATTACTGCCAATGAAAAAGGGATTCGATTAAATATTCATACGGCGGGTAACGTTCCTTCAGTACTGAAAGGGGATCATATCCGGTTGAGCCAGATACTGTTCAACTTAATGGGAAATGCCATCAAGTTTACTGAAAAAGGAAATATTTCACTGGATATAAGACGCATTCATAAAGAAAACCCGGATTCGACTAAAAAAATAATCCTACAGTTTACTGTTCGTGATTCGGGGATTGGAATCGCTTCGGATAAACATTCCACTATATTTGAAAGCTTTATCCAGGCAGATAGTTCAACCACCAGGCGTTATGGCGGCACGGGTTTGGGACTGGCAATATGTAAGCAATTGGTAGAACTTATGGGAGGAACAATCGAAGTAAAAAGTAAACCGGGAAAAGGAAGCGCTTTTTCCTTTACAGCTCCTTTTGAACCGGGCAATCCCCATATTGCAAGACGACTTCGAAAACAACACCATATTACGCAATACCAGGGAAAGCCTCTCAATATCCTCCTGGGTGAAGATAATCCCTTGAATGCCGAACTAATGGTGCGATTCCTTAAAAAACAAAAACACCGGGTTATGCATGCCAAACATGGGAAAGAAATACTGGAATATCTTAAGAAACGATCTTTCGATGTCATTTTGATGGATGTCGAAATGCCTGAAATAGATGGATTCGAAACCACCCGCCGTATCCGCTTGGATAAAACCGGAAAATTCAAATCCGATATCCCGATAATTGCCATTACTGCCCATACGTTACCGGTTTATAAAAACAGAATTCTAAGCAGCGGGATGAATGATATTATTACTAAACCCATCGACTTCTATCGACTCTCGAAATTACTTTTTTGCATCCATCCGGGTTGTTCGCGGAATAAAATCGAACCGGGAAAATCCAATGAACTGCAAATTCTTGATTCCGAAACTGCATTGAAACGGTTACAAGGAGACATGGGACTCTATAAAAAATTCTGTACAATGTTTATCCGTGAAATTCCCGAAATGTTAAAAAAAATTGAAATGGATATCGGTAATTCCAATTATGACGAATTACGTAAAGATGCACATTATTTCAAAAATTCTGCCGCTTTAATCGGAGCAGACCGGATAACCGTATTAACAGAGAAAATTGAAAAAATTGGTATTGAAAAACATAATATTAATAACGCAATTCAACTATTTAATCGACTAAAAATAGAATGTTCAACTGCCAGGAAAGCGCTTAAATAATTATTTTGTTAAAAAATTCTTGTTCGTAATAATTCTTTATAGTATAATAATCTCGCATGAGAAACGACAAAGAAAAAAAAATTTCGGATGCCGCCCAGGTTTATGTTCAAGAATTTGAATTATTAAAACGGTTCAGCGAAATCAAAAATAATTCCCGGTTATCAAGGGAAGATCTGCTGATTGAGTACAATAAATTAGGTAATGAATATGCACGTTTGTTGAAGCATACTATCAAAATAACACGGGTTGGAGATTCGAATCAAAGGAAATTATTACTGGCGAACGAACAGATCGAATTCCAGAAAGAAGAATTAAGTAACGCCTACAAAAAAGTAGAGATGCTCGCACGCACAGATCCTTTATCAGGTTTAGCCAACCGAAGAGATTTCCAGGAAAAATTCCAGGATGAGATTCACCGCTTTGAGCGGAATGGTAAAGTTTTTTCATTAATCATCGGAGATGTGGATGATTTCAAATCGGTTAACGACCGATACGGTCATGACTACGGTGATTATGTGTTAACTCGAATATCCCAGGTAATGCGTTCGATGATTCGCAGACAAGACATTGTCGCCCGCTGGGGTGGTGAGGAATTTATCTTCTTACTGCCCGAGTCCCCTTTAAATGGTGCAATAAAAGTAGCCGAAAGTATTCGGAGCCGGATTGAAGAAGAAGTTTTCCTGTTTAATAACATTAAACACACCCTTACAATGACTTTCGGTGTTGCCGAATTCGACGGCACAACAGGGATGCATGCATGTATTAAAAAAGCCGATGAAGCTCTTTTTAGAGGCAAAGAAAAGGGGAAAAATAAAGTAATGTCTTAAAAAAAAGTTTGTTTTTTTTCCCCTGTATGGTAAAATGATTACTTATGCTGCGATATATAAAAAAAAAAGAGAGGACATGAGATATGGCGGAGTTGGAATTATTCGAGTACTATCGCAAAATGTGCGAACGTAATATCGTCCTTGATTTCCAGGGCGCAATATCACAGGATATGCTTGTCGGAATGGCAGAACTCATCAAAAGTAAATTCTCTCTCGAAATGCATAGAACCAACCTTGTAAAAAAACTACTCTCCATTTTTATCGAGATGGCCCAAAACATAGCATTTTACTCAACGGAACGGGCTCGAGTCGATCATATCGATAAAGATGTAGGAGCCGGAATTATTGTAGTTACAGAAAAAGATAAAGTATATACCATTACCTCCGGAAACATGGTTAATAAAAAAAACCTGCTGTTTATCATCGAACATTGCCAAAAAATCAACACCATGGACAAAGAGGAATTAAAGCAGTTTTATAAAGAAAAAATCAAATTATCTAGAAAAAAAGACGAAAAAGGTGCGGGACTCGGCTTAATCGATGTCGCTCGTAAATCCGGAAACCCGATTCAATTCAATATCACACCGGTGGACGAAAACAATTCGTTCCTTGTTCTATCCGTTAAAGTACAGGAGGATAATAATGAATAACCTGAAAATTCAAAAAACAAAATACACCATGGAAGTCAACTTCAATAAGGATACCGGAATTCTTGAAATGGAGGGATCTTCTTACCCTGAAAATGCACTTGATTTCTTCGGACCTATCATCGATTGGATAAAAGATTATATTTCTGAAATCAGCAAACCCATCATCCTTAATATCCGCTTGAACTATTTAAATACAAGTTCCACCAAATGTATACTGGACAGTTTTGAAATCCTCGAACAATATTTTCAAAGCGGAGGCGATGTCAAAATTAACTGGTTCTACGCCGAAGATGATGAAGATATAAAAGAAACCGGCGAAGAATTAGGAGAAGATTTTTCGTTCCCAATCGAATACATCGCCTATTAAAAAATCAATAAAATTCTCATACAAAATATGTAGTGGAAATGTATAGGTATACTTTGTCTGAACTTAGATTTCCTGTTTCGGCAATGTAAAACGAAAACAACTTCCTTTCCCAGGTTCACTGGTAACCCCGATAGCTCCTCCATTCTTAATCACAAATTCCTTGCATAAAATCAACCCCAAACCTGTACCTTGCTCTTTATTCGTACCCTGTGTAATGATAGAGGGTCCCATAGAAAAAAGTGAGCTAAGCTTTTTAACAGGAATACCCACCCCATTATCGATTACATCGATAACCACATATGGGGGCGTTTCCTCAGCAGTTACAGTGATAACCCCTCCGGGATGAGTAAATTTAAGTGCATTATTTATTAGATTCCTGAGAACCGTTTTAATCATATTTTCATCGACATAAGCGGTAATATTTTCATCGATACGGGATTGAAGTGCAATCTTTTTCTTTTCAGCAGAATCATTAAAAAATTTAAATACTTCACTAACCATTCCCATGATATTAACGGTTTCGGGACGGCATTCAATTTCTCCATACTGGGACCTGGCCCATTGAAGTAAATTTTCGAGTAATTCCGACATGTTCTTGGCTGTATTGAATACTTTATCGATGTATTTCCGGATCGATTTTTCTTCCAGTTCTCCTTCTTTGTATTCGGAGCCAAGTAAATCAGAGGAAAAAAGTAAAAACTGAAGAGGGTTTCTGAGGTCATGGGCAATAATGGAAAAGACTTTATCCTTAGCCGCATTTGCTTCCCGGAGTTGATTATTCAGGTCTTCCAATTCATTCTTTTGTTGGCGGATTTTCTCATTTGCATTCATTAATTTATTTTGCTGGCGATCTCCGATACGAGTAATCTTCATCATATCTTTGACTAATTTTTCATATTTGAACACCAATAATCTGTATTCTTTCCGTAATTCATCGATGGTACAATCATGTTTATTTAAAATTCCGATTGCATCATTCAGGTTATTTAATTCCCTATTAAACATCCGCTACCATCCCCGGTACATTATTGGTTGTATTCGCTTGCCATCTAATTTGTTTAATGCATATTGCCCGGCTTTTCCCGGAAAAAATCCGAAGAGACAAACACCACCTTTTACCATTTTAAAACCATTCATTCATTTCATGCATCATAATTTTGATGATTTAAATTTTACCATCACTTATATTGTACCACAATGATAGTTAATATTGCAAAAAATCCGTATAACTGGTAAAATAACACCATGAACATAAATTTAAACGATATACAAAAGCCGGTTCTCGATCTATTGAAAGCAACCGATCAAGAACTTCTGGCACGAGCCCAAAGCGAAATAGAAATGATTTCCAGGATCAGTAACATCGCTCCGATATCTAAGGGAAAGAAAATTAGATCGACACTGTTATTCCTTCTTTCAGGAATGAAAGGTCATTTTTCACCTCAACTATCGGAAATTGCAGCATCCCTGGAAATGTTTCATCTCTCGAGTCTTATCCATGATGATGTTGTCGATAATACGGATTTCAGACGGGGAGAACAAACCTTACATAATAACCTGGGAAACAATATTTCCGTCATGTGGGGTGACTATCTTTTCATCAGCGCCTTCAGCTCAATTAATAAACTTAATAATAAAAAATTAATGGATATCACGCTATTGGCTGCGAAATACATGATCGAAGGCCAATTAATCGAAATGGAAAATACATTTAATTTCGATGTGGATCGGGAAACCTATTACGATATTATTGGAAAGAAAACCTCGGCTCTTTTTGCAGGAGTAACGCAAATTGCATCGGTTCTTAATAATGACCCGGTCGATATCCAGGAACAATTCTACCGCTTCGGAATGGACTTCGGAACGATTTTCCAGGTGAGCGACGATATGCTGGATATCTTCTCGGATAAATCAGGGAAAGACCGTTTCAGCGATCTTAAAGAAGGAAAAATTACTCTTCCTTATATCTTATTACTCAAAGAAAACCCTAAAGATATCCAGGAAGAATTAAAAGAAAAGAATGAAGAAAAAATCCTTGAGTATTTTGATAAATACAGTATTAAAGAAGCCACGTTAAAGGAAATCGATATCTTTTATAACCGTGGGCTCGAATTTATACACTCATTTCCGGATTCCATTTACAGGAAATCCCTACTTGAATTAATGAAATTTATCAGGTACCGCGAGTACTAAACAAGGAATTTTCTATGTTGGAAATCGAAGTAAAATTAGAGATCGACGACATCGACGGTATGCGGCAAATTATCCTTAAAAATGGATTTAAATCTGTTTCTCCCTACACATTTGAACACAATACGATTTACGACACCGCCGACAGACAAATGAAAAAAAAAGGATGCCTGATTCGTTTGAGAAAAAAATCAATCAAAAACCGGGAAGAGAATTGTATTTTAACGGTAAAACGTCCTCCCTCTGTTCCTGTTCCCTCATCCCAATATAAATCAAGAGAAGAAATCGAATCGAAAATCTCCAACCCCGAAGCCATCACTGCATTACTTCATGAAATGCAATTGGATGTTTTTTTCATTTATGAAAAATACAGGGAAGTTTTTAAGGGCATCGATCTACCCATCATTATTACCCTCGATCACACTCCAATAGGAAATTATATCGAAATCGAATCCTCTCCCGAGCTTATCGATCAAACAGCTATAAAATTGGGATTCTCAAAAGACCATTACTTAACCGATACCTATTACGATCTATTTTTTAAACATCCGAAGTCCAAAGAAAACCGGTTTATGCAATTTTAATGGGAACACTTCACTTTTTTTTACTGGCAGGAGGATTGGGAACTCGAACACGTCCCCTTTCACTATATAAACCCAAACCTGTTTTTCCATTAGCAGGTATTCCGTTGCTGCAAATAATACTGGATCAACTTAAAGAAAAAGGATTAGACACCGGATTTATCAATCTCCATTATTTACCGGAAGCGATTCGCGATTGTGTAGATAAAATGATGGATAAACCTGATATCCATTTTCTAAATGAAGAAATCCTTTCAGGCAATAAAATCTTAAAAGAAGCGATTCCGTTCCTCTACCAGGGGGACCTATTGCTTACAATTAACGCCGATATGTTCCTTGAAATTCCGGTTCAAAATATGCTGGCTCAACTAAATGAAAGCAAAACGGAAGGGATAATCCTTACCCGTCGCAATATAGAGCAGAATCCATCTTATAAATCCATCTTAACAGAAGGGAAAGGATTTATAGGACGTAAAATCCATCCGCCTGATAAATCGGTTTCTCCAGATTCCCTGATGTACACAGGCGTCGCATTACTTAAACCCGGAATTCTTCAACATATCGATGAAATCAATATTTTCGATTCGATAGAAAAAAACAAAATCCCCATCTCTATTTTTAACTACGATGGACCGTGGTTGGATATCGGAGACCCGAAATCCTATATGAATTCCGATTCCCAATATAAACTCTATATTCGCAATAAACACAACATAGATTCCACTTTAACAAATACCAATTCTCTTTCTCGCAATGTAAAAATTTCGTCTTGTTCGGTAGTGGAAAACTCCATAATCTGGGATAATACTGAAGTCAAAAAGAATTCTATAATCCGTAATTGTATTATCACAGGGAATATAATCCTTGAAAAAGCTCATTATGAAAATTGCATTATTACCCCGATAGGAATCGAAAGTTTATAATTTATAAACTCCCCTCTTATTTGTTTATAAAAACCTCTCTCAAAAAAAGAATTAATCAAAACATTCATAAGGATTATCCTATTTCATTCCCGGGTGTTTTAAATAAGTGACATTCCAATCGATCAATTATTGGCAAATGAAATGCTAATATTATTCCGTATTAATAATGATGAATGCATTAAAACAAAATGAGCGAATGTCAAGCCTA
>JAKAGC010000668.1 GCA_021817755.1 Acidobacteriota bacterium
TACAGGTTCCAGACCGGCGACTATTATGCCTTTTTCCACTTTCAAAAAATTTATTGATGATGTTGGGGACTACTTATTGTTGATCATTTTGTGGAACTGGGGAGAACCGTTCTTGAATCCGGAAATTACTGAAATGATCGAATATGCAACAAAAAAAGGAATCCTGGTTCATACCAGCACAAACGGGAATGTGGTGTTCGACGATGCAATGGCTGAAAAAATAGTGGATAGTGGTTTAACAAGTATTGTATTCGCTATGGACGGAGCAACACAGGAAACCTACGAAAAATACCGGGTTGGAGGGGACCTGGAACGGATAAAAGAAAATATACGTACACTTGTTCGCACAAAAAAGAAAAAAAACTCACATTTCCCTCAAATAACATTACGGTTTGTGGCAATGCGCCAGAATGAAGAGGAATGGCGTGAAGTAGAAAAATATGCTCATGAACTTGGTGTGGATTTATTCTCAATTAAATCAGTAGATATGCCGGATTCGCGAGGAGAACACCTTGATACTCTTTACCGCCCTGAAAATGAAGATTTCCGCAGATATGATTATGAAAAAGATTCTTTTATACGAAAAAAGAAAAAATTTGTCTGTATGAGGCCATGGAAACGTATCACTCTGGATGCTATGGGAGAAGTGATTTCATGTGAATACGATTATAAAAATCTCTATTCCTGGGGAAATATAAAAGAGAAAAATAATGTAATGGATGCATGGAAAAGCAAAGAAGGAAACTTGTTTAGAAAAAAGTTCAATAAAGGGCATAATTCTTTTGAACATTGTGTTATCTGTACATATAAAAATATTTCCATCGAGCAATGTATTATATGCGCTTACCGGGTTGGTCAAGCGAAAAATGTAGGGAATTAGGAGCTGGAAAGAATGGCTAATGAGGTAAGCGTTATAGTTTGCACCTTTAATCGGAGTAAATTGTTAAAACGCCTACTGGAAGCTCTATCCATTCAAACTGCCTCGACAGATTTATTCGAAACCATCGTAATGGATGACGGGTCGACGGATAATACGAGTGAAATCTGCGAAGGGATGAAGGCTGTTCTTTTCAATTTAAAATATTTACGGCATGAACATAATATGGGACTGAGTGAGGCGGGAAATCATGCAATAGAAGCTGCTTCAGGAAAGTATTTGTTGTTTACTGACGATGATTGTATCCCCGATAGTGAATGGGTTGAAAAGATGCATGAACGATTAAAAAATAATGCAATAGTCGCAGGTGCAATTAGAAGTTGGGAACAAAATTATTTTAAACTTTGCCATAATATTGCCCAATTCTATCCCTTTATGAATGGCCAAAAATCGGAATTCCTTGATTTCATAGCAGGAGCGAACATGGGAATCCGAAGAGAAGTGATCGATGCTGTAGGCAATTTTTCAAAGAGTACCATTATACCCGATATGGAATTTATTTTAAGAGCTCGACGAAACGGATTTAAAATTGCCTATGCGAAAGACGCGATTATTACTCATGATCCGCTGAGGGTTACGTTTAAAGACGTTTGGAATTATTCATCGTTACATGCCGCACATACAATACTTTTAAGACACCAATACACTGACGTATTAAAAACCCCAAAACTGATGAATTGGGTTCCAGTGATTATTCTGGGAGCTCCTTTGATTGCATTATTAACAACATTTCGGATTTACTTTGGGAATGTTCAATTATTAAAAAAATATCCTCACACCTTATCGGTTGTTTATTTAATAAAAATAGGATGGTGTTGGGGTGCCGCACGCGGCCTTTTTCTTAATAGAAAAGCCAAAGGGCAGAAACAAGGAAAACATTAGTATGAATAGTGTGGAAAAGAATCAACCCGGAGATATTTTCTTGATTGGTCCTTCTTCACCCTTTCGGGGTGGTATCGCTCATTACAATTCACTGCTATATAATGAGATGCTGGCACGTAATCTTAATGTGACATTTTATACATTTAAAAAGCAGTATTTCCGTTTTCTCTATCCAGGTAAAGATGATAGGGATTATAGTATTGATAAAATAGGATTAAATAAAGTGGAAAACGGAAATGGAAAAAATTCTCATGTAAAACAAGAGCTGCACCCGTTGAATATTATGAGCTGGGTTCGCGCTGGAAAGATTGCAAAAAACTATCCTGTAATTATTCTTCCGTGGTGGGTTTCTTTTTGGGGTCCCTACTATTCGGTATTTCTGAAGTACGCAGGAAATAGAAAAGCAAGAAAAGCGAAAGTTATTTTTTTATGCCATAATATCAAAGAACACGAAAACGGGATGTGGCAATGGTTAAAGGGATATATAACGCGTCATATTTTAAAATTGGGTAATGGTTATATACTGCACTCGGAAGGAGAAAAGCTACAACTTGAAAATGTGCTGAAAGGGATTGAGTACCGGGCTCTTGTTTCACCACATCCCACTTATGATATTTTCAATAAAAACCGGTTCGATAAAGTAACTGCTCGTGGAACTCTTGGAATCTCAACAGAAAGAAAAGTATTACTTTTTTTCGGATTTATACGCCCCTATAAAGGACTGGAATTTCTATTAAAAGGCCTAAAGCTAATAAAAACCC
Organism: Acidobacteriota bacterium; assembly: GCA_021817755.1. Taxonomy (GTDB): domain Bacteria; phylum Acidobacteriota; class Aminicenantia; order UBA2199; family UBA2199; genus JAKAGC01. Next base: position 2,581 of record JAKAGC010000668.1, read on the forward strand.
AAATACCGGATATCTTATTATTCATAGTAGGCGAAGTGTGGGGAAAGGAAAGTCTTTATGATTATTATATAGGATTGATCGAAAAATTGGGATTAAAAGATAATATTCGGTTTATAAACCGGTATGTCCCAAATGAAGATGTGGAATTATACTTTAAAGCCTGTGATTTTGTAGTACTCCCGTATCTTTCGGGGAGTGGAAGCGGGATATTGCAAGTGGCTTATGGAATGGACCGCCCGGTTGTGGCAACCCGGATCAATGCTTTTTCAGAAGTGGTTCAAGAAGGGAAAACAGGTTTACTGGCTCCTCCCGGTGATGAAACAAAACTGGCTGAAGTGATTCAAAGTATGTATAATGGAGTGAATCTGGCAAAAATGGAAAAGGAAGTATCTCAATATAAAAAACAATTCGGATGGTCATATATGGTGGATCGGATTCTTGAGTTATACAAACAGCTTTAACACTATTCTGAAAGCATAAAATTTATTTATTAATCCCATTTAATCTCCTTTAATTCCTGGTTTAAGAGGATGATTCCGTTGGTTTGCTTTTGCTTACTATTTCTGGTAGAATAAAATCCGA
>JAKAGC010000669.1 GCA_021817755.1 Acidobacteriota bacterium
ATGAAAAACGTCTATTCACTTGATTTAGCCGGTGTTTCAAAAGATGGCTTTCAGTTGAATGTATTATATAATCAGCCTAGTGGTGGATTAAAAAGATATTTACCGGAATCAGCACCTTCGGTTGAAGGGAAACCATTATTAACCATTTTAAATTTAGACCGTTTAAATAATCAAAACGATCCTCAACCCGATGGAATATTCGATTACTTAGAGGGATTCACTATTCTATCACAGCAAGGGAAAATTATATTTCCCGTATTGGAACCTTTCGGAAAAGATTTGGTGAACCTTGCGTTTGCTGGTCAATCACAAGCCCTTATTCAAAAATATGCATATTATCAATTATATGATTCCATTAAAGCCATAGCACAAACTTATGCTAACGTAGACCGCTTTGTGATGCAAGGGCAGGCAAAGGGAACAAGTGGTAGTGATATTTATTTGGGTGCATATAATATTCCACCCGGTTCAGTTAAGTTAACAGCAGGTGGGCAAACTTTAACGGAGGGTGTTGACTATACCATAGATTATAATTTAGGTTCAGTAAAAATTTTAAATCAGGCCATTATTAATTCAGGCATTCCGGTAAGTGTTTCTTATGAAAACAATGCCTCATTTGGTATTCAGCAACGTGGATTTTTGGGTTTGCGGTTAGATTATGCTGCCAGTAAAAAATTAGCCTTGGGAGCAACAATTGAACGTTTAAATGAACGCCCTTTTTTCACTAAAATGAATTATGGCGAGGATCCGATTCGAAATACCATGTATGGGGTAGATTTTAGTTATCATTCTAACTGGCCCGGATTGACGAGAGCATTAAACAAATTACCATTTTACTCAACTAAAACAATGAGTACTATTGCTGCATATGGTGAAGGAGCTTATTTCAAACCCGGCCATCCACCACAAATAGGCTCAGGAAGTAATGGTCTTATTTACTTAGATGATTTTGAAGGAACCACTTCAAATATCGACTTGCGTTTTCCATCCACTGCATGGGCATTAGCTTCAACGCCGGCCGGCAATCCTAATTTCCCGGAAGCATTATTGATGGATTCAGTTGATTATAATAAAAACCGTGCTAAAATTGCTTGGTATAATATTGAACCCAATTTACAAGATAAGAATAGTCCCAACAATCCATTAAGAGGAAACTTGGCTGCATTAAGTGATCCAAGGGTAAGGTTAGTGTATACCAATGAACTATTTCCACAGCTAACAACCAACATTGTTAATACGCAAACTTCTACTTTCGATGTAGCCTATTATCCCACAGAAATTGGTCCTTATAACTATGATAATGATCCTTCGCAAGTAACCTCAGATGGAAAATTATTAAATCCACAAAAGCGTTGGGGTGGTTTAATGCGTGCTATTGATCAAACCGATTTTGAAACGAATAATATTGAGTATGTTCAATTTTGGATTCAAGATCCTTTCATAAAAATTCCAAATAGTACAGGTGGGCAATTAATGATTGATTTTGGTAATGTAAGTGAAGATATTTTAAAAGATGGCAAACGTTTTTATGAAAATGGATTAAATACACCTACCTCACCCGCCGCTATTGATAGTAGTACAACATGGGGAAGAGTACCGGTAAACCCAATACAAGTTACCAACGCATTTAGTAACAATCCTGGAGACAGGGTGTATCAAGATGTTGGTTTTGATGGATTAGATAATGATGGTGAAAGAAGAAAGCGTACAGATTATTTGTCGAAATTAGCTGCCAATTTCGGAACAGGTTCAGCTATTTATCAAAGAGCTATTCAAGATCCTTCAAATGATGATTACAAATGGTATCGCGATCCCAGTTTTGATGCCAGCGGTGCAGGTATTTTAGAACGATATAAAAACTTTAATAATCCGCAAGGCAACTCGCCCATTGCAACCGGCACTTCGCCTTTCTCGCCTGCTGCAACTTTATATCCAGATAATGAAGATTTAAATCGTGACAATACTTTAAATGAAGATGAAGAATATTTTGAATATCAAGTTAACCTTGCACCAGGAATGGATGTGGGTGTTACAAAATATATTTCTGACAAAAGGGTAGTACCCGTTACATATGCTGATGGTACAACCGGAACAGAAAATTGGTATTTGTTCCGAGTTCCATTAAGTGATTATGCCAGTAAAACAGGCCAAATTCCTGATTTTAAATCAATCCAATTCATGCGTATGTACTTAACCGGATTTCAAGATTCGGTTGTATTGCGTTTCGCCAAATTAGAACTAGTACGTAATCAATGGCGCCAGTTTACTTATAATTTAGATACTACAGGTTCATACACTCCAATAGATACCAGTACAATTACGTTTAATACTTTAGCCGTAAACTTGGAAGAAAATAGTAGCAGAACGCCTGTAAACTATGTTATTCCTCCGGGTATTCAAAGGGTGCAACAATTGAGTAACAATGGCATCAATATTTTGCAAAATGAGCAATCGTTGAGTTTGCAGGTAGGTCATTTAACACCGGGTAATGCAAGAGCTGTTTTTAAAACATTGCCGAATTATGATATGCGTTTATACGGACGAATGTTGATGTTTGCACACGTTGAGGCTGCTCCAAATACTGCACTGCAAGATAATCAGTTAAACTTGGTTGTTAGAATTGGGCAAGATTATTTGAATAATTATTATGAAATAAAAGTGCCTTTAAAAGTTACACCACCAGGAAATTATTCTCCCGCATCAGATACTGTTGTTTGGCCAACACAAAATAATCTGGACTTTGATATACAAACGCTTATTAATTTAAAACTGCAAAGAAATAATTCCGGTGCTTCGGTGAGTACAATTTACCGACAGGTTATTGGCGACAAAACTTTTTCTGTACTCGGTAATCCAAATATTGGCGGAGTAAATGCTTTTTTAATTGGTGTTGAAAGTGCCAGCACAAATACTGCACCGTTAAGTGCTGAGGTTTGGGTTGATGAATTACGACTGTCAAATATTAATGAAACGGGGGCTTATGCAGCAACAGGGAGAGTGGATATTGGGTTAGCAGAATTAGGTAAAATGTCTATTTCAGGAAGTATGCATAAGGCAGGTTGGGGTTCATTAGAATCACACATAGGTCAACGAGCGTTAGATAATTTTACACAGTTCGATGCATCAATGGCAATTGATGCAGGGAAACTATTGCCTTCTA
>JAKAGC010000670.1 GCA_021817755.1 Acidobacteriota bacterium
CTTCCCAATGGAGGGAATGGGAACATTACCCTTTATGCAGAGGCTACTGATATTGAAGGAAAATCCTTCTCTCTCGGTTCAAAAACGATTTATTGCGATAATGCACATGCCGTCCAACCCTTTGGAGCTATAGATACTCCCGGTCAGGGAGATGAAATCCATGGCGGAAATTATATCAACTTTGGATGGGCACTAACACCTTTACCTAATTTTATTCCCATAGATGGTTCCACTATTACCGTAGTAGTCGATGGGGTTCCTATCGGTCATCCTGAGTACAATCAATATCGGCAGGATATTGTGGATTCATTTCCAGGTTACACCAATACCGATGGTGCGATAGGGTATTATAATCTCGATACTACTTCTTATGAAAACGGAGTTCATACGATTGCTTGGATTGTAACTGATAATGCTGATAATGCTAGTGGAATTGGCAGCAGGTATTTTTCCATTCAAAATAACACAAAGACAAATAATCAGGCTGCAGGAAGTTATAAAAATAATACCATACATAATTCCAGTCTCTTCCAATTAAAACCATCTTTAATTCCTCATAAAAAGTTTGATAATTTCGAGATGCAAGAATTGGGATTCCTGGCAGTAGAATTAACTTCAAACGAAAATGTCCATTCTTCTCATTTTACAGGGTATATGAAGGTCGAGAATCGATTGTACAGTTTGCCTATTGGTTCTACACTCGATTGTGAGCGAGGTATTTTTTATTGGAATCCTGGTCCCGGATTTGTTGGTGAATATCTGTTTGTTTTCTTCCGCTCTACAGAGAATGGTAAGGAGAGCAGAGAAATTACTGTAAGGATAAACCCTAAAAAATTCAATCAAGAAGATAATGCTGTGATTTATTGATTTATTAACTTTACCGGAGGGGAACCCGGAGTGCGGCATCTTTAGCCGTGGGGGCAGCCGTACTCCTGGTTCCGGTTTTTATGAAAGGGGAATAAATTTTATTCGTAGATATTTTTTAAACCCAACCAGTCAGCAATAAAGTAAAGTATCATATCATACTCCGATCTTTCAGTTTGAGAATTGCGGTACATTTCTGCCAGTTTTTCATGGAGTTTATAGTTATTAATCGTAGGTTGTGAAAATTTTCCGTCAATTATATCTACAGTTTTTTCCAATTCGATTTCTTTCTGAATAATATAATTGGCGAACTTTAGAAGACTTTCATACCGGGGTATAATAAAATCCTTTTGCCGATTGAAATTAATAGTGGACACAAAAGTTTTATCATTTTTCATAGATGGAAAGAATGAAATCGTAAAAATATTTTCTCCCAGTATTTCCGTAATGATACCCACTGATTTTTTATCGCTGATATATGCAAAATCATATAGGTTTCCTTTAAAAGTCAGGCTTCGTTGTTTTAAGGCATAGAATTTAACGACGATATCTTTCCAATCCATATTCATAACGCACCCTAATTAGCTTTCAGTAAGCGGTATCGGTTGTATTTTTTCTTCCAGGTTAATATTAACTGCAAGGTAATGGTTGTTGGAAATCGTACGACCATCTTTATAAACCGCAAGAAGTGAATAAGTTTCGTTTTTATCGATAATGCGGTACATGTCTTTTGGAATATCCCAATATGGACTACCTAAAATAAGATGGGAAGCTTCCGTAATACTGGTTGCATCATCTACCGACCAGCCTTTCAAATGCGCTAAAAGTTTATATATTCGATTTACTTCAATCATGTTTTCATCCTAAAAAAGACCAAAAATATTACCGGGAATTAAAATTTATTATAACCACTATCCCTATTTTTTGAGTGTTTACCTAATGATTATCTCATTTAATACTTTTTTTTTCAATCGATAGAAAAAAAATTTTTTTCTTTGGTATGGAATGCTACTGATTGCAATGTGAAATTATAGGAATAGAATCAGGATTAAAAAAGATGAAAGAAATTTGTTAATTTCGTTTGAATAACGCGATAGTTTCGAAATGAGGGGTTTGGGGGAATAAATCGAATATATTTAATTTTTCGAGCTTATAACCATTTTCTTGAAGAATTTTTAAATCCCTTGCAAAAGTAGCAGATGCACATGAGATAAAAATAATTTTCTTATATCCCGCTTTAAGTATACCTTTCATCACTTTTGGAGAAAGTCCGCTACGTGGTGGATCTACCAGAATGAAATCCGCCGGTGGAAAATGGAATTTTTCGGCAGATACAGCCAGGAATTCTATGTTTTTATCGCCAAAAGCTCTTTTCCCCAATTCCACTGAGTGAGGAGTATTTTCCACACCAATTACATGCTTGGCGTAATGTTTAAGAAGAGGAATAAAGAATCCAACTCCCGAATAGAGATCGATTATTTTTTCGCAAGGTTTGAGGAAGGATTCCACAGTATCCAACATATTTTCCCATTGATGAGGATTTACTTGGAAGAATGCCGTAGGTGAGATGAAGTAATTCCACTCTTTAATTTTTAAAGAGGAGATTCCATTTTCTCGAGTATTTTTCCAGCAGAATTGTATATCCGGGAATAAGTTGGAAATTTCATTAGGGTGATGTGGGGGCGGAGCTAAGTTGATGAAAACTTTTCCAAGATCACGATTCATGAGGATATCCAGTTGAAAGAAAAAAGGTGGATGCGTCTGGTGGTTCCAACCGGATAGAAATTGGCTGAATTTATCTGGAAAGAGTAAACAACCATCTATTGGAATAACCGAATTGGTACCTTTACGAATGAAACCGATTTTTCCATCAGGTTGAGCTTTCATACGCGCACGGATGCGGTTATTATAAGGAGGAGAGGCAATAATGGGAGGGATTTCCGTTTCAAAATGGGCCATTCGTAGAAGATCATCCTTGAATATATCCTCTTTGATTTTTTGCTGATAGGAATAATCCATATGCTGGAAAACACATCCTCCGCACTGCCCGAAATAGGGACATGGAGGCGTAATCCGGTGAGGAGAAGCAGTGATTATACGAGATAATTCTCCCCATAAAATACCCTTTGCTTTTTCTTTTATTTCATATGCAATTGATTCCCCTGGAAGAACGTAATTCAGGAACACAATTCCTTCATCACTTCTTACGAGGCCCCATCCGCCGTTTGTAATTTTTTCTACTATACCTTCTTTCATATTGGAAAAGACAACCGATAGTTTTGTAATATCA
>JAKAGC010000671.1 GCA_021817755.1 Acidobacteriota bacterium
CCGCCAAATTTTAGTACTTTCTTATCCGGCACGGGGTAGCTGCCTCGCACACCATAAAAAATCAATCGACTCGATTGCATTAAAATTTATTTTCCAATACTTTATATACGCAAAGGTCTCCGCACATCGAGCATGCATCTGTTGCAGTGCCCCTTTCCGCGCGGATTTTCCTGAACTGTTCCGGGTCCAGGCAAAGTTCTTCCTGACGCTTCCAATCCAGATTTCGACGTGCTTCTGCCATCCGGTTGTCCATATCGATCGCACCCGGTACTCCTTTGGCGATATCGCCTGCATGTGCCGCGATCCGTGAAGCCATAATCCCTTCTTTCACGTCATTTTCATCCGGTAAGCCCAGATGCTCTGTCGGGGTTACGTAACACAGGTAATCTGCTCCTACTGAAGCGGCTATCGCCCCACCTACTGCTGAAGTGATATGGTCGTAACCCGGTGCTATATCGGTTACCAAAGGCCCCAATACATAAAAAGGAGCGTCATCGCAAACGGATTTTTGAAGCCGGATATTCATTTCAATCTGGGTAATCGGGAGATGTCCCGGTCCTTCTACCATTGCTTGAACGCCGGCGGCTCTGCTGCGTTTTACCAATTCTCCCAGGGTCAATAATTCTTCAAGTTGTCCCCAATCCGTTCCATCTGCCAAACAACCCGGGCGTAATCCATCGCCCAAAGACATAGTAACATCATATTCGCGGGCGATTTCCAGGATTTTATCGAAGTATTCATAAAAGGGGTTTTCTTTTTCATTATGCAGCATCCAGCCTGTGATTATGGAGCCTCCCCTGGAAACGATTCCTGCTTTGCGGCCTTGTTTTTTTAATTTCTCGATGGAGCGAAGAGTTAAACCCGCATGAATCGTCATAAAGTCTACACCGTCTTCCGCTTGTTTTTTGATATAGGAGAGCATTTCATCCGCAGTCATTTTCACGAATGCCCCTTCTCTGCGGGCCGCTTCTTTAGCCATCTGGTATATGGGAACATTCCCGAATGGAATCGTCGAACGCTCGATCAGGGCACGGCGGATTTTGTCTACGTCTCCTCCGGTACTCAGGTCCATTACAGTATCTGCCTTGTAACGGATGACCATGTCGATTTTTTTAAATTCATCTTCAATTTGTGCAAAATCACCGGAAGTCCCGATATTTGCGTTTATTTTAGTTTTAAGAAATTTCCCGATTCCGATGGGAACAAGATTTTTATGATTTTTATTACATGGAATAACAATTTTTCCTTCTGCTACCAATTGTCTCAATTTATGTTCATCGATCGATTCAGCCGCAGCTACTATCTTCATTTCACCGGTAATGATACCGTTTCTTGCATTTTCAATTTGCGTCATTAAATTCCTCTATTGTTAAGAAACTACAGTATACATATTATAATATTTTACGGGGGAAATCAAGAGACAACCCATTAAATTTCAGTAACTTTTATTTTAAATAGGGCATTTTTCGATTATTATAAACAAGTCCTTGACAGGAAACGCGTTAAATGCTAATATCGAATACTGATACACTTCAATTTTTTTCCCAGTGGGACGAAGTAAATATAAAACGACGAGGTAGTGCATGAAGAAACAAGAGCGTGAGCATTTAAAAGAAGATCCTTTTCAACTCTTTATCCAGAACATATTGGATATTCTTAAAAAATTCAAACGGGAAATCTATATCGGTATTGGTGTTCTGGTAGCAGTCGGGCTTATACTGGCAGGTATCCTGTTATTCAATATGTATACCAACAGTGTCGAAAACAAATTGTATTCAAAGGTTATCACCATTAAGAACGACGATAAGCTCAGTGTCGATCAGAAAATCGAAAAGATATCCAAACTCGAAGGTAAAAGTGGGATTTCCGCTTCTATCAATATTTTTCTTTCTTCCCTTTATTTTGAAAAAGGTGACATGACCAAAGCAAAGGAGATCCTTGACAAAGCCCCTTCCAGTTCCATTGATATTCTCAATGGACAAAAAACTCTCCTGGAAGCCGATATCCTGACTGCTTCCCAAAAATACACGGAAGCTATCGAATTACTGAATAAACTCTTTACTGATTCGAATTCAGAAATCGCTAAAGATTATATCCTGGTTAAAATCGCAAAAATTCAGATTAAATCCGGGCAAAACGATCAGGCTAAAACCACTTTGAATCGTGTTCTCGATGAATTTGCACGGTCTTATTATAGCTTTGAAGCAAAACAATTATTGAACGAGTTGGAAAATAAATAATCGCATCCCCCGGATATCGATGGTTTATATCTGTTACGTGAATTCGATATCTTTTGAAATCGATTAAACGGTATCCGGGGATGAATTTCTTTTCATCCAGGCGAAATTATTTTTTTTATTATCTATCAGAAAACCGCTTTCACATCCGGTTTCATTAATCCGATTTAATTAATCATTATCATCTTCGGAATCTCTCTGATTCGAGAGAGACGCTTTTACCAATTCTGTTACCCTTCTAAAATCCACTTTCCCGCTTCCCATTTTCGGAAGTTCCGGGATTATCAGGAATTGTTTCGGTAGTTCTATCGGAGAAAGGAATTCCGCCATCTTTTTTAATAGTTTCTTTTCATCCACTTTTTCTGTGACTGTCGCAACGATTTTGGCTCCTTTGAGAAAGTCGGGGACTTCGACAATACAGCAATCGATTTCCCGGGATATTAGGGAAGTGAGAACCGATTCCACTTTCACCAGGGACACCATTTCGCCCCCGATTTTTACGAACCGTTTAAGGCGTCCTCTATGCCAGAGGAAACCATCTCCATCCATCATCCCCATATCTCCTGTATCGTACCATCCATCTTTAATTCTCAGAGAGGTTTCTTCGATATCATCGAAGTAACCTTTCATAACCAGGTCCCCTTTTACCATGATTTTTCCTTCTCTATTCGGCGGAAGGCTTTCGCCCGTGTCGATATCCGTAATGCGAACCCGTACGCTGGGGAAGGGAATCCCAATACTTCCGGGTTTATTTCTTTCTTTTGTATTGAGGGTGATATGGGAATGATGGACAGCGATGGTTTTCTCTGGCACTGTGGAAGGCGGCTTTTTTTTCTTTTGGCCTGGCTGCGGCTTTTCGATTATTTCCGGCATCTGGAATCGGATTCGGTTCGCAGCGAAAATTTATATTGCAGCGT
>JAKAGC010000672.1 GCA_021817755.1 Acidobacteriota bacterium
CTTTTTTGGGAGGTGGAGCGTTGTTTTTTGCACTGACACCAAAAGGAGCCATTATTTCAGACTCCAATCCGGAAATAATCAATGTGTACCGATGCACTGCCAACACCCCGGAAGAACTTATTTCTTTACTGGGAACATTTAAAACCGACAAAGAGACCTATTACCAAATCCGATCCTGGGACCTTTCCAAGAAGTCGGATATTGAACGGGCAGCACGTATCCTTTACCTGAACCGGCTTTGTTTCAACGGTCTTTACCGTGTTAACCGAAAAGGGATATTCAATGTCCCTTATGGACGCTATAAAAACCCTAAAGTTTGTTTTCCCAATGAACTCCGTATAGCTTCACGCTTATTAAAAAGCTGTACAATCTGCTGTGGAGATTATAAAGAAATACTTTCCATTTATGCAGAGAAAGGGGATTTTATTTTCATCGATCCCCCTTATTTACCAATTTCTAAATATTCCGATTTCAAACGATACACACCGAATCAATTTCATGAATCGGATCATATTGAGTTGGCGGAAAAAGTCAAAGAGCTGCACAAAAAAGGGTGCCATATATTAGTAACACATTCCAATCATCCGTTAATTTCCGAATTATACAAGGATTTTAAAATCCATGTGTTTCAGACAAGACGAAACATCAATAAAAATCCGGAATTAAGAAAAGGAGTGGATGTTATAATATCCATCCCTCCAATTAAAAACAATAAAATCGGATATTTGCCATGATAGAGACCCAGATCCAAAAATATCCTCCGACACGTTTTATGGGAAGCAAACAAAGTATCCTTCCCAATATCCGGGAAGCCACACAAAACCTCGATTTTTTGGATGTTATCGATTTATTCAGCGGAAGCGGGGTTGTGAGTTATATGTTTAAAGCCATGGGAAAACAAGTTTATTCGAATGATTTTATGAAAATGAATTCTATTTTTTCTACTGCATTAATAGAAAACAATTCCATTATATTAACAGATCCGGAAGTAGAAGAATTGCTTCATTATCCGCATCAAACGGATGGATTCATAGCAAAAACATTTAATGGATTATATTTCAGCGATGAAGAGAACCACTTGCTGGATCGAGTTAGATTCGGAATTAAAGCGGTCGGAGATAAATACAAGCGAGCGATTGCCATGACGGCATTGATCCGGGCAGCAATTAAAAAACGCCCTCGTGGAATATTTGCTTATACAGGAGACCGTTACAATGACGGCAGGAGAGATTTAAAAGTTTCATTGGAAGATCATTTCCGTGAGGCAGTAAATACAATTAATAGAGCAGTGTTCAATAATGGAAAAAACAATCTATCTCTTTGCGAAGATGCAATGAAAGTATCGCTTAAGGCCCAGGTAATTTATATGGACCCTCCCTATTTCAGCCCTTATTCGGATAACGACTATGTCCGGCGTTATCATTTCGTTGAAGGATTAGCATGCGATTGGGATGGTTTGGACATCCAGACTCATACGAAAACAAAGAAATTTAAAAGTTACCCTTCTCCCTTTAGCTCAAGGAACGGAGCTATAAATGCTTTTGATATACTATTGAAACGGTTCCGTTCAAGCATTATCCTAATATCTTATTCATCCAATTCATTACCGACACGAGAGGAGATGCTTTCCCTATTATACAGGTATAAACGGCATGTGGATGTAATCTCCATCGATTACCGCTATAGTTTCGCTAACCACCGGCAGAGAAAAACCGATAACAATAAAGTAAAAGAATTCCTTTTCCTTGGTTATTAAATTTAAACTCCTTCTCTCTGCATTAATGAGAATTTCTTTAAGAAAAGAAATTTTTGCAAGATAAGTGGAAAGGATATGTCAAAATTATCCAAAACATTTGACACAGGACCATTTTTACTGTTTTTGATTTTTTGCTCCGGTTATGATATTATATGATATGATATTTCCAGCATGTATCGACAATTTATATTGTTATATCACATAAAACATCAACAAGGAGCTTAACGTGAAATTAAAATCTTTTACCAGCCTATTCATTGCTGTTGCGGCAGCATTTTTAATTCTTCTCATTGCGGGATGCGGCGCACCTCAAAAAGTTGAAACTGCCCCCACACCTCCACCTCCTCCACCAAAAGAACCAACAATCGAAGAACTACGCAAACCGGTTACTGCCGACAATGAAATGAAAAAAGCGATTATCGTTATTCGAAACTACGGCCTTCTCAAAAAGAAAGCCATTTCTTATGAAAAATATAAACAATTAACCAAAGGAAGCACCGATTCTCCGATTAATCCGGACTGGTTTTACGACAATTATGTAATGACAATAAATCTCGATAAATTTAGTGCACCGGTAACACTGGGAACAGCACGATATTCCAGCAGAAACCCGAAAATAAAAGAATTAATGTCAGGTCTCCCGGAAAATTCCATTTCAATTTCTCCGTTTGTGACACCGGCAAAGAAAAAATATGTACTGGTGGATTACAATTGCGACGGAATATTGGATTATGCTAAACCGGTAAATGCACCGGCCAGCTCAAAAATTTCAGTTCAGTTACTGGATGAAATGCAAGAAAGATACACCTGGCTTTTAAGTGTTATTAAGAAAAAATACAAAGCTTCTTTAGTGGATTAATCGAATAACCGGAGGAATTTAGTAATTCCCCGGAAGGAGTATATCTCATGAAATTGTGGGTATTATGTTTACTACTGCTAATCCTGGCAGGAAGTGTTCCTGGAAGTGAAGGAGGAAAACAGATGAACTTTCTTAACCTGATGCCTGTACCGGAGAAGGTGATTTTACAGGAAGGAATGTACCGGGTAACGGATCAATTTACGGTAGGAATAGATATTGATTCAGCAAAAGATACAGGTCGTATAAATCGTGCACTTCAACGGATGATGAACCGGCTTGCGGGGCGAACAAGCTTATTCCTGGTTTCACCGGAACCGGTTGTGGATAAACCGGGGCAAGCACTTTCGATGCATGTGAGTTATAAGCGTACCGGTGAGCTGCGGGTAAATGAAGATGAATCATACACACTCGACATTACTTCAAATGGAATCCAGTTAAATGCAAATACCGATATCGGAATTCTTCGAGGAATTGAAACCTTACTCCAATTATTAAATGCAGATAAACAGGGATACTATTTCCCAGGGAGATCGGA
>JAKAGC010000673.1 GCA_021817755.1 Acidobacteriota bacterium
TTAATCTAGCAAAATCATCTTCAGGAAAATCTGACCAGATTGCTATAGATACAGGCATTGATTTGTCAGCAACACCATTAATAGCCGAACCATTAAATAATTATGTCAATGAATCTAAATTGGGTATTACAAAATTGAGTCTCAGCATGGAATATCTTAAAACTGCTAATGATGGGAATAAGATCTTAATTAGAAAATTAAAATACCCATTAAATAAAAACAATAGATACACTATAAACAACAAAACGTTTAGGATTCCAATCAATGTCTACTCCGATTCCATTTCAGTCCCTTTTCAGATATATGATCCGGGGAAAATGGACTTATTCTCTAAATCAGAAATGTCTAAGACTTGGAGAACTGTTTATTCAATAATTATTGTACCGGTTGTAGTAGAAAAGGATAATTATTCTGTACATCTGTTTTTAATAAAAGAATTAGGTAATGGATATACCATAATAGATAAAAATGTTGACTTAAAAGTCGGAGTCCCAAGCAAGTTGGAACTTAATTTTGGTAATATGATAAGCGAAGAATTAATTGGTGGCGAACGTCTAAAAATTAATCTTCGTGAGGATGTATTTAAATATGTAAAAGAATATTTGATTTTTACTCTTGAGGACAATTAGGCGTAACTTATTCTAAGTAATTCATCCACATTAGCGACTGTGAATCAATCCCATCCCGCAGTTAAATTGGCGGGAAATATTTGAACCTGAATTGGGGGAAATATTATGACTTACGTGTGACATTGAGGTATACTTTTCCCTTTGAAATAATCACAAATGAAATATATCTTTTAGTTAAATCCTTTTGGGGGCATAATGTCTCGCAGTCTCATACCATACCTACTCATTTTCTTTGTTCTGGCACCATTAACATCAAAAGCACAATATGTGATAAAAGGGAACTTGTTTGGCTCCGGTGGATACCCTATGCCGAAAGCTGATATAGTGTGGGTAGGAAATCCTGAGAAATTCCCACGTGATGTAATTGAAAAATTCACTGTTGGAAAAGATGGGGGCTTTCAGTTTGATACTCACAGAAGAGGATTGCATCGTATCTGGTTCTGCGATGTCAACCATAAATCCTATATGATACCATTTTACCTTGAAAAACCTGACACAACTATCATAAATATATTTTTGAGTAGACTCGAAATACCTGAAAATCTTGGACAAATAATTTTATACGCTGATTATGATCCCGTGAAAGACAAAAATGGAATTAAAGACACTATCAAGATAGGTGAAGATGGAGTCTTCCGAAAAACTTTAAAAGCATATGGTGATAAGTTTATATACGACTTACGCGACATTTCAAGAGAATATGAGATTTCTGGAAGTATGTTGGATAGCTATAATTTTGACTGTTCAACGACTTTTGAGGAAAAATGGAACTATTACTATTCAAATGTGATTAATACGCCGGACAAGAAAATATTGAATTTTGAGTATGATCCTAAATTGCTCAAATCTGATTTTACCAGACCTTTCTACAGCTTTATTAAGGCGGATACATTAACAAAGGAATTCCTCCTTGTCCATGAGGATCACCAGAATAGAATGAATAAGTATAATGAATACATAGCAGAAGGGAAACGGAAAGGTGTTTATAATAATGAATATGCAAATGCTTATAAACACGATAAGGATATGGATGAATTAGATAAGTTGATCGAGACAGAGAGTAATGTTTTTATGAAAAGTGCCTGGACTGTAAGTAGAATGGGGTTTGCTGTAATTGACGCGTTCTTTAAAACGGGAGTTATGAAAGTATCAAAAGAACAAGCTATAGAACTATTAAATGATGTTCCACCAGACTCCCCTCTTTGGTCATATTACCCGAATGGGATTTTAGCGGCAATAGGACAGGCGAAGTTAAAAGATAAAGCGGTAAAGGAATTATCGAAAGGTGGTCTTACTTTTACGGCTGAGAGCGATCCATATAAGTATTATTTAATTGAGGCTTATAAAACAAATCCGGACTTATCAATCAAAAGCAGATTGCTTGTGTGGCTGATACAGTATTTTGATAGTTATGGGCAGACAGACAAAGTGCTTGAATATATGGATGAGTTTCGCCGTCTTTACCCAGAGGAATATAAAAAGCGAGTGCTTCGTGATCGGGTCGACCCTGATAGGAATATTCAACCGAAGAAACAAGTGCCGGATTTTAGGTTCTTTTCAATCAAAGACTCCACTAAGATTAAGACTAATAAAAGTCTTCTTGGGAAAAAGTATCTGCTTCACTTTTGGGCTACCTGGTGTGCGCCTTGCAGAACCGAAATGCCGGCAATTCAAAATTTTCAGTCGAAATTTGGAGGTCGGAATTTTGAGGTGATCAGTATAGCCGTAGACGCTAGCAAAAACAATGTGTTCGATTTTCAATCAAAAATAAAAATGCCCTGGTTCAATTCTTTTCAGGATGTTAGAAATAATGGGAAAGGTCCGCTCAGGGATTTCGAAGTCTCCTCTATTCCAAAATTGATATTAGTGGATGAAAAAGGTTATATAATAGCGGTTGACGAATTAGAAAAAATTATGGAGATTTTGAATAAAAAATAATCACTGATCCCGTTCCTATTCATTTTCCATCCCGCAGTTAAATTGGCGGATTCAATTTCTTAAAATTTTTTTTCGCGTTCGAAGCTTTAGATAAAGTGATATTTGCCTCCGCTGCTTCCTGTTGGCTGCCGCTGAAAATAAAGGTATCCGGTCAAACGGCGGTCATATCTAAGTCATTTTTTTAGATTTATCAGTTGACCGGGAAGTCTGGCTTAGGAAGGCGAGAGGTAAGAAGCGAGGGAGAAATTATAAATTATAAATGACAAATTATAAAAATGTGAAACGGTAAACGGGTAATGCCTCGACTTCGCTCGGCATTGGCGTGAAACTGGAATCCACGCCTGACGTTATGCGAGTGGGCATCCAGTATCCAGTATCTAGCATCTAGTATCCAGCATCCTACATCCAGTATCCAGTCCGCCATAGGCGGACAAGTATCCAGTCCGCCAGAGGCGGACAAGTTTACCCGACGCATTTAAGGCGGGAATCCAGCCCGTCATAGCCGGGCAAGCTCATCCGCCTCGTTTGTATCGCTTCGATAATGAAATGCTAACGATTATGATTTTCTATCAGGTGATCTT
>JAKAGC010000038.1 GCA_021817755.1 Acidobacteriota bacterium
GGAATGAAGTTAATCTCATTTTGAGTGAAGTTAAAGCAATTCAAAATAGGAAAATTGTTATCATGAATAGGCCTTACAATAAACGAAATCATTTGTTTGTTATTATTAAATCAATAAATTTATAACATAAGGGCCTATTCATGGAATTTAAAGCGGCATTTGACAGAGAAATGGTTCTCATGTAGAATATCGGTATGAAGATAAATATAGCTCGCTCATTTGCCGTCTTGTTTATCGGTTTAATCGTTTCATCTCCTCTTTTTCCGGCCCAACCGGTTCCCTTTACCTCTGTAAGCGTAGAGGATGAATTCTGGAAACCACGTATCGAAACCAATCGCACAGTTTCGATTCCTTCTGCTTTTAAAAAGTGTGAAGAAACAGGCCGGATGGATAACTTCGCCCTTGCAGGCGGATTAATTAAAGGAGAACACAAGGGAGATTATCCTTTTGATGATACGGACCCCTATAAAATAATTGAAGGTGCCTCTTATTCTCTGGCTGTTCATTATGATAAAAAATTGGATGAGTATGTGGATGGGGTGATCCGTTTGATTGCGGCTGCCCAGGAAAAAGATGGTTATCTCTATACATGCCGCACGAATAATTGTGCTCGTCTGGAACGCTGGATGGGTAAAGAACGCTGGGAAAAACTGAACAGTCACGAACTCTATAACTGCGGACATTTGTATGAAGCGGCGGTGGCACATTTCCAGGCAACGGGGAAACACTCCCTCCTGAATGTGGCATTAAAAAACGCAGATTTGATCGATAAGGTCTTCGGCCCTGGTGCTAATCAAAAAAAATGCCCGTCAGGGCACCCGATTATCGAAATGGCCCTGGTTAAACTCTATAGGGTCACCGGTGATAAGAAATACCTTAACCTGGCTCATTTTTTCATCGAGGAAGCAGGCAGAGGTCACGATGGACACAAATTAAGCCAGTACAGCCAGGATCATAAACCGGTGATCGATCAGGATGAAGTGGTTGGACATGCAGTAAGAGCCGGCTATTTCTACTCTGGTATTGCGGATGTGGCAGGCCTCACCAATGATAAAGGTTATATGAAGGCACTGGAAAGATTGTGGGACAACATGACTTCCAAAAAATTATATATTACAGGTGGAATCGGAGCACGGGGAATGGGAGAGGGCTTTGGTGATAATTATGAACTCCCCAATATGACGGCTTATTGCGAAACCTGCGCCTCTATTGCCAATGTTTACTGGAATTATCGAATGTTCCTTATGTATGAAGATGCCAAATTCTATGATGTGCTTGAACGTACTTTATATAATGGTGTTCTTTCCGGTGTTTCATTGAGTGGAGACCGTTTTTTCTATGATAATCCTCTGGAATCAAACGGTTCTCATGAACGGGCACCCTGGTTCGGATGCGCTTGCTGCCCGGGTAACGTTACCCGTTTTATCTCCTCTGTCCCGGGTTATATTTATGCGGAAGGAAAAAACGAAATCTTTGTCAATTTGTTTATCGGGGGGAGAGGAACAATAAACCTGGGAGGAGAAAAAGTTGAAATTACCCAGGAAACAGAGTATCCATGGAAAGGTGATGTGACGTTAATCCTGAAACCGGGTAATGAAAAGGATTTTTCATTGGCTTTACGTATCCCGGGATGGGCACAAAATACTCCGCTTCCGGGAAACCTCTACAGGTTCATTAAACCGAATAATGAGAAAACGATTATCGAGGTTAACGGAAAACAAATGGAGTACACCATCGATAAAGGTTATGCGAGAATTCAACACAAATGGAAAAACGGAGACCGCATCGCCTTACATTTTCCGATGCCAATCAGACGTGTAATCGCAGATTCAAGGGTAGACGACGATAAAGGGAAAACGGCATTGATGAGAGGCCCCATCGTTTTTTGCCTGGAAGGAAAAGACCAACCGGGCGGACACGCCGCAAACCTCTTCCTACCGATGGATGAAGGGGTGGGAGAAACATTCGTAAAAGACCTTCTCGGGGGCGTAGTGGTCCTCGAAGGGAAATGCAAATCCCTTGAAAAAAACGAGAAAGGAGAACCTGTAGAAATAGAGCGACAATTTAAAGCAATACCCTATTCGACCTGGAATAACCGGGGCAGAGATGAAATGATTATCTGGCTTCCCACAGATGCGCAAAACGCACGCGTGATACCGAATCAAACGATTGCATCGAAAAGTAAAGCGAGCTCATCTGTAGGATTCGGAGACGGATTGAATGATCTCTATGAACCAAAAAGCTCGAATGACACTTCGAAACCGTTTTTTTACTGGTGGTTGAAAAAAGGCACGGATGAATGGGTACAATATGATTTTGAAAAACCCGAAACGGTTTCTTCTATTAGTGTGTATTGGCTGGAAATAGACCATTATGATTGTTCGGCACGATTGCCGCAATCCTGGGAAGTGGAATACAAATCGGGTTCGGAATGGAAAAAAGTTGAAACCGGGGATACCTACAAAGCAACAAAAGACGAGTACAATACAATCAAATTCAAACCGGTTACAACCGATGGTCTGCGTATTCGAGTCAAACTGGCTCCGGAATATTCGGGCGGTATAATCGAATGGAAGGTGAATTAGCTTTCCTAGAAACGTAATACATCATGAATCACGGATTTTTTCGTTTTGGGTCTTGACAAAAAGCCTTAAAGAATGTATTGTAGTTCTAATCTACAATTTCATGGGCGAAAAATATCCGAAATCACTCTCCCTGGAATTGAAATAATATTGATATAATAAGGAAAACCTTAATTTATATGCGCGAGGCTTAAACCATGGTCGACTTACGAATCGAAAATATCAAGCGTAAAGAAGCAATTATTTTTACTGTTAATGGTAAAGAGGTTTCTGCCTATAAAGGAGAGACTCTTCTGGCTGCCTTAATTGCCGCAGGTTATAAAAAAACCAAAAGAAGCCCCATCAAAGGAAATCCCCGCGGTGGCCTTTGCGGTATGGGCGTTTGTTTCGAATGCATTGTTACAGTGAATGGCGTTCCCAATATCCGGTCCTGCATGACCGAGGTTGAAAACAACATGGTGGTGAAGATCGATGAATAACCCAACTCAATCCCAAAAATACGACGTTGTGATTATTGGAAGCGGTTTTTCAGGAATAGTAGCAGCGGATATTCTGGCAAAACATCAATTGAATATCTTGATGCTGGATGAAAATATGCATGTGGGCGGACAATTACTTCGGAAAATCCCGGAACAACTTGGCGAATACGCCAGCTATAACCCGGATTATGTAAAAAAACTGGGGTTCAGGTTCGTTCAAAATGTGAAACATCAAAAAATTACCATAATGAACCGTGCTTGCATTATGGGCATTTACCCGGATAAAAAGCTACTACTGGAAGTAGAACGCAAACAGGTGATGGAAATTAATTATAATTACCTGGTGTTCGCTACAGGCGCGAGGGAACGTTACCTGCCTTTCACAGGCTGGACTCTCCCTGGTGTTTACTCAACCGGTATGGCACAGGTTCTGATGAAAAGCTCCGGTATTCTCCCTGCAAAAAGCATGGTTATCGGAGGTTCGGGTTTATTCCTCTTTTCTGTTGCTTACGAATATTTGAAAAATAAAGGAAAAGCGGTTGCTGTACTTGAACAAACAGGTATGATGGAAAAAATTAAAATGGTCCCGGCCCTTGCCCATCAATTTTCAAAAGTGGCGGAAGGATTCAAATACCTATCCCGGATATACCTCAGCGGCGTACCTGTTAAATATAGCACCAAAATTGTTGAAGCACGGGGAAATGGCTGTGTGGAAGAAGTGGTTACAGGAAAAGTAAACTCTGACGGACGGCTGATCTCTGGTTCCGAAAAAATATATAAAGCGGATGCATTGGCAGTCGGTTACGGATTCGTCCCCAATATCGAAGCACCTCAACTGGCAGGATGCGATCTGGAATACGCAGAGGATAAAGGGGGTTGGATCGTTCGAGTCAACGATAACCTGGAAACCTCTGTAAAAGATATCTATGCTGCGGGTGAAATTACAGGCGTGGGCGGTGCGTTGAAATCAATAAATGAAGGAAACATCACGGCTGTTTCTATCCTGCATAAAATGGAGCTAATGGCGGAATCGGATTATGTTAAAAACCTGGCTCGATTGCTGAAAGAAAGAGGACACCATATGCAGTTCGTTCATTTCTTTAATTCCCTCTACCGAGTGCCTGCCGAAGCACTGAACGATATTCCGGATGAAACTGTGATTTGCAGATGCGAAGACATAACGATGGGTGATATCAGGAAATCGGTTGCTGCCGGATACAAAACACCGAAAGGATTAAAAACCGCGACTCGTGTTACTATGGGAAACTGCCAGGGTAGAACCTGCGGACCTGTACTTTATGATATGTTGGGTTTGTTAACGGGCCAACCCAAACAATCATTTGGCTTGTTTAACACACGCCCACCGTTAAAACCCTTATCCGTGGAAGCATTGGCCGGTTTTGTAGAAAAAGATTAATACAAGGAAATTTTATTTAACAAAATAAAAAAGTATTATAAATCATGGGGCGGTCGATTAACCGCCCTTTGTTTTCTTTTATTTCAACATAATAAAAATTTGAATTACATCAATTTTTTCGTAAAAATACCTATCGAAAGAGATAAAAAAAATTTCCCGGATTCCCTATTAATAGGAAGTAAATAGATACTAATTTTTGCTCAAAATGAACATATAATCTATATCGTGAAAAAATCTGAAAGTCACTGGCGCATGTGTTGACATTTTTGGATAATTGGTTTATTATTATAAACGTAAAAGCAGCAGTTAGAGTTAAGAAGAAGGAGCGAAAATGACCCGGAAACTGATAAAGCCAGACCTTAATGAAATAAAAAAGTTTCAGAAGAAGGACAGCAAAAAGAAGCCACCACCACCTTACAAAACACATGCTGAAAATTATTATTATATTAAGCAAATGAATAACCGTACCCCCATGATTATCGAATTGGTAAACGGAGAAGTGCTTAAAGGTCGAATCGAATGGTACGATGAACGATGCCTCAAAATCAAAAAAGAAGACAACGACAACTTTATTGTGTTTAAACACGTTATAAAATACATGTACAAGAACCCCGATGCACCGAACGATCGTCCTAGCGACAGATCAAACGAAAAACCATACGAAGAAAAAAGTTCATAAGTAAGGATTGAAAATCGGCAATAATTCAAAAATAATGGCGGTTACCCTGGGTGATCCCCAGGGTATCGGCCCGGAAATAATAGAAAAAAGTTTTTTTCAGTACCAACCGCAGTGCAGTGTTATTATAATAGGTGATACCCGGTATTATGGGAATAATAATATACCTGTAATCGATAATATCGATGAAATCAAAGGGAAAAAAGAGAAAGGAATTTATTTATATCGCGTCCTACCTTCTGAAAATGAAAAAAAGATTGATCCTTCTTATCTCTATGTAAGAGAGGGGATCCGTTTGGCTTTGGAAAATAAGGTCCATGCCCTAGTAACGGGTCCGGTTTCAAAAGAAAAATGGCTTCAATCCGGGATCCCGTTCAAAGGTCATACGGGATTACTGGCTCACTCTGCCGGTGTAGAGGATCATTGTATGTTTTTCTGGTCCGAAGATATGAAAGTGGCACTGTATACGATTCATATCCCATTAAAAGATATCTTTTCCCAAATAAAAAAAGAAAAAATAATCCACTTTGTCCGGTTTGTAAACAACCGGTTGAAGGAATCGTTTAAAAAAGAGTTTCATTTCCTTGTCAGCGGATTGAATCCCCATGCCGGAGAAGGGGGAATCATCGGACAGGAAGAATTGGAAACAATAATTCCGGCAATCGATGAATTAAAATCGGAAATGAACATTACCGGGCCTTTCCCTCCTGATACTATTTTTCTCCAAGCCCGGGATATCCCCGACAGTGTTGTGATTTCCTGGTATCATGACCAGGGATTGATTGCATTTAAACTATTAAACATAAATTCCGGTGTGAATATGACACTCGGATTACCCTTTATCCGTACTTCTCCCGATCACGGTACCGCTTTTGATATCGCTGGGAAAGGAATCGCCGACCCTTCTTCTATGCTGCAAGCTATAAAACTCGCCGAACACCTTCTTAGCGTTTAATCATCAGTTTTTATTTTTCGTTTCAATTCGATCGCTTTTAAGTATTTCATGGCAGTAGACCATGACGAAACAAGAGCAATTACAAAACCGGGAAAACCATCAAGAATTCCCATTTTCCAGATATAGAAACGAATAAATGTAATGGGAGGGAGAAGTAGTGCACGAAGATAAAGCAAACCCTTTCCTTTTTTTACCATATCTTCTGCTTGCATCCGGGAATAACGGTTCAACCTGGATATATGATCGGTAATATCCCGGTAAGTAAAATGAAGGATATCGCCTTCCAGTTTTGTGGTTGTTCCATCCAGGCGCAATCCTTCATGTATTCGACCATG
Organism: Acidobacteriota bacterium; assembly: GCA_021817755.1. Taxonomy (GTDB): domain Bacteria; phylum Acidobacteriota; class Aminicenantia; order UBA2199; family UBA2199; genus JAKAGC01. The sequence goes on from JAKAGC010000038.1 coordinate 6,445, forward strand.
CCATCTGCTTTTTTCCTTTTTAAATAATCGTAATTTTCGATCCGGATACCAGCCGGAATGAATAATCCAGCGTCCCATGTACGCAGTTTTACGTTTGATAAGGAATCCATCCGCACCGATTTGGCTTTCTTCCATCGATTTCAGTTTAAGGATTTCTTCCCGTAATGGATCTGAAAGCCGTTCATCTGCATCTAAATTAAGAACCCATGGAAAAGAGGCTTTGTCCAAAGCGAAATTTTTTTGAGTCCCATAATCCTGAAATTTATTTTTGTAAACAGCAGCGTTATATTCTTCCGCCACTCCCACCGTATTATCGGTAGAAAAGGAATCCACTACAACAATTTCGTCTGCAACTTCCCGGCAGCTTTTTAATGCATCTTCCAGGCGGTCCTCTTCATTATATGTAATAATAACAACAGAAAGTTTCATTCCGTTTTTTGTTCCTGTTAGATTTTCTTTATTACAACCAACGCGATATCATCCATCGGTTTGGCGAACTTTAACAAATCCTCTTTAACTCTATTATATATTGTATGTGCCGATTCATCTTTTACATCTCTAACCAGTTTCTCGAAGTGTTCCGGGAAATAGAATTCATCCTCATCATTTACATGATCGGATAAACCGTCGGTAAACAGAAAAAGAATATCCCACATCCCCATTAATTGGATATCGGTGACAGAATAACGTTTTTTGTAACCCATCCTGCTAAAGTTTCGCTGGCAATCTATATCATCTCTGGAGGGGAGCGACCCCATCGGTGGATAATGAATCACCTTATCCCTGCATACCTTATTCAATTTATTAAATTTATAAGAAAACACCACCGGCAATGGATGGCCTGCATTAATAAACCGGAAAGTACCATCTTCCCGGATTTCACCATAAATCAGCGTAATAAATTTTGAAAAACTGGACGAATTAAAAAACCGGGTATTCAACGATTCGAATAATTCCGTAGTTACTTCACCGTGAGCTTTCAATTCATATTGAACTCCCAGGAGGAAGGCCTGGTGGAGCATTGCAGAAAGCATCGCATCGGTAATTTTATGACCCGATACATCCGCTACCAGGACACCTGCGCGCTTTTTATTCAATTCAAGCCGTTCGGCAACATCCGGGCGGTTATTCCGTATGGCTTCGGCAATACGTTTATCGATATCGTACCGTTTATTGAAATCCACGTAAATAATATGATCCCCTCCCACCAAATTGTTATAAGGAATCACTTCACCATATACATCTATTCCAGGGATCATCGGGATATCACCGGATGACGGTTTGATATACCTTACGATATCCTGGAAGTTATCCAATTCGCTGCGCAATATTCGGAGTTTTTCGTCTTCTCTCGACTCTGTATTCGTTTCGTCCATAGTTCCAGTTTACTTTGCCATAGTTTAAATAAAATTAAGAAATCTCACTAAAAACATTATATACCAATTTCGTAATTTTTAAAAGACCACAATTGAAAACGCAAGGGTTCTTATTTTTTCAATAAAGAAAAAGTTTGAAAGGGCGACCGGCAGGTCGCCCCTACTGAAAAGATTAGTCCTTAAAGCTAATGTCCGGCATCGAGCATTTCAAAAGCAGCAGAAGTTAATAAAAGAGGGCCATAATAGAGTGCTTTTTCATCAGGTGAAAAACCCGGGCTATGTATCTTTTCCATCGTCTTTCCCTTTGTCCCCACTCCCAGGAAAAAGAAGAGCGAGGGAATCTTATGTGAATAAGCAGAAAAATCTTCACCGATGGTCATGGGTTCTGTTATTACTACATTGGATTCACCAAGAATCTTTTTAAAAAGTCCCAAAACCATTTGGGTCATCTTCGCATCATTTTTTACATAACGGGAAGAATTCTCGAAACGATATTCATAGGTAATTCCCAATGACAATTGAAGACCTTTCAATATATTTTCAATCCCAGTCCGGATCATATCCTGGACTTCAAATGAGAAAGTTCGAACCGTTCCTTCCATATCCACCCGGTCAGCAATGACATTCAACCGAACACCGCCATCCATTTTCCCGATGGTAAGAACGGCGCGTTCGTTGGGATCTTTCATTCTGCTGATTAGTGCCTGGAATTGAACCACTGCCATCGATGCGGCATAAATCGCATCCACTCCCTGATGAGGAAGCGCACCGTGGCTGGCTTTCCCAAGGATAGAGATAAAAACCGAAGCCACATTGGCCATAAGGGGTCCTTCTCTTAACGCCACCGTTCCAACCGGGTAATCCGGCATTACATGAAGCCCTAACATGGCCTCAATTTTTGGATTTTCCAGTACACCTTCCGCGATCATCCGATCCGCTCCTGATGGTGAGCCATCCGGTGTTCCTTCTTCGCATGGTTGAAAGATGAAAACAATTGTACCATGTATTTTATCTTTCATTTCCGATAGAATACGGGCAGACATCAAGCCATTGGTCATATGCACATCATGACCACAAGCATGCATAAATCCATTATTCTTCGATTGAAATTCCAGGTCCGTGTTTTCTGTAATCGGCAGGGCATCCATATCCGCACGAACGCCTATCGTTCTTCCCGGTTTCGCGCCTTTCAATACCGCCTTAACACCTGTTCCTGCAATTCCTTCAGTTACTTCCAGTCCCAGCTTTCGCAGGTACTGAGCAATATATTTCGAAGTCTCATTTTCCTTAAAACAAGGTTCGGGGAACTCATGCAAATGATGTCTTACCTTAAGTGCCTCCGGTTGGATACCTTCGATTTTTTGTTTTAATACCGAATAGATGTCATCTTTATTCGCAGTTCCCGCGTTTAATTCCATGTCGTAGGAAAAAAACAGTACACTTACCATTACAAATAAAAAACATAATCCGATTATTTTATTCTGTTTCACGTTATTCTCCTTCTTAGAAAAAATAACCCATTTCACAACTTTTTTCAAGCCCGGATAATTCTTTCTATTCAAAATGTTTCGCAATACTACTACATATTACACTAAGAACCCCAGTTATATAAACAAGAAAAACTTTTTAAGAATAGAAATCCTTGAAAATTCAGCTTTTTCTTGCCATTCCATTCCGAATCATTTACAATATCCGGTTACGAGAAATAGTATAGATTAAAACTGGAGGTTAAATGCATGAAAAAAAAATCTAAACAACCCGGCATTTCCTTTGCCTTATATCACCGGTTAAAATTTTCATATGTCTTAGCCGTATGTGTTGTTTTTATCGGATTGTTCGCGGTAATATCTCTCCAGGCAGGGAATATCGAGAAAAAACCCATGACCCTGCAAGACATGATGAAATTCCGAGCATTAAATAATCCTTTAATTTCTGACAAAGGAGACTGGGTCATATATACTTCACAACCCGGAAGAGGTAATGGAGAATTAATCGCGCATTCCATTACCGACAAAAAAAACGTTTCTATTCCACGAGGCGACAAAGGAATAATTTCCTCAGATAGTAAATGGGTCGCTGCCGCCATTCAACCCGATGCAATCGATGCCGAAAAACCGGAAATGAAAGATAAACTAAAACCCGGTATGGCACTCCTCGAAACTGCTACAGGGAAAATTACTTCATTTGAAAAAGTCAAAGGATTCGCTTTCTCCGATAATGGAAATTGGCTTGCATACTGGCTCTTTCCCGAAGAAAAAAAAGAAGAAAAACCGGGAGATGAGATGAAACCGGAAGCCAAACAAGAGGTAAAAGAAGTCAAACCGGAACCGAAACAAGTTGAAATAAAACCGGAGGAAAAGAAGCCGGAAGAGAAAAAACCGGAAGAAAAAAAGAAAGAAACCCCAAAAGATGATGAAGAAAAAATCGAAGCATCCATATTAATCTTACGGGAATTATCCACCGGAAAGGAAATCAAGATCGAGAATGTAACCAATTTCATCCTGGATCCCGCGTCCAAATACGCCTCATATACCATTATGCAAAAAGAAGGCGATCAAAACCGTTTATGCGTTCGTAATCTTGAAAAAAATACCGATATCGAAAAAATAATTCATGTTTCACCCAATGCCAGATATAATAATCTTACCTGGAGTAAAAAGCTATCGAGATTAGCTTTCATATTCTATAGCAAGATAGAAAAAAAGGCTGAACCCCTCCCCGCTTCGACCGAAGTAAAACCCACTGAACCCGCTAAACCAGCAGAGTCTGCAAAATCTATCGAAACATCCGGCGATTATACTTCCGAATTATTAATCTGGGACGGCGCAAAAGATAAACTCACAAATGCCGTATCTCCAAAACGGATACCTTCAGGATGGGTCTTACCCCAGGAAAACCAGCTTACCTGGGCCACCGATGAAAACCGTTTGTTTTTCGGATTAAAGCCAAAGGATGAGTATGAATTTACCCATCCCAAAAAAGAAAAACCCAACACCACCACACCTGATCTATTTGACATCGATGGAATTCTAACAAAACGGGGTGTCGATGTCTGGCACTGGCAGGATGATTACCTCAATCCTACACAAAAACTCCGGTGGGAACGATTCAAAAGAGAAACATACATGTCGGTTTATCATATTGCTGAGGATCGATTTGTTCAACTGGGAGGAAAAGATATTCCAACAGTTCAAGCTCCCGAAAACCCATCCGTTACCCTTGGCATTTCCGATTGCCCATACCGTGTAGAAAGCACATGGGCAGGCCCTATTTATGATTTATATACCGTCGATCTTAAAACCGGTGCCAAACAAAAAATAGTTACTCGGCAATCCAATTCTTTTACATTATCCACTAAAGGCAGATATATACTCTATTTTTCACAAAAGCATTGGCATCTTTTTGATATCAGACTCAACAGCCATTTCAACCTAACCGAAAATATCCCGGTTCCTTTCTATAATGAAGACAATGATACACCGGCAGAACCTGGTGAATACTATTTTGCTGGATGGTCTGAAAATGATGAGTCCATCCTGGTCTACGATAAATTCGATATCTGGGAATTCTCCACATCCACTCATAAAGCCAACTGTTTAACCAATGGTGAAGGGAGAAAGAATAAAATCAAATTCCGCATTCGACAATTGGACCCTGAGCAAAAATTCTTTAAGAAAGGAGAAACACTTCTATTAACCGGCTATTCGGAAGAAGAAAAATATACCGGCATTTACAGTGCAGTGATCGGACAAAAAGGAGTGAAGAAATTACTCAGCGTACCAGGTAAAAATTTTGCACTGCTAAAAAAAGCCAAAAACGTAGATAAAATTCTTTTCACTCGTGAAAGTTTTGAAGAATTCCCCGACCTCCAGGTCTCAGATTCGCAATTTAATTCTACTTCACGTATCTCAAATGTAAATCCGGAAATGGAAAACTACCTGTGGGGAAAAGCCGAATTAATGGATTGGCAGAGTCTGGACGGATTAACGCTTCAAGGTGTTGTTATAAAACCCGAAAACTATGACAAAAATAAACGATACCCTGTATTGGTTTATTTTTATGAAACCATGTCCGAACGGCTTTGCGAATTTAATGAAGTCGTAATCAATCACCGTCCCTGCTTCCCCTATTATACTGGGAATGGGTATGTGATATTCCTTCCCGATATTAAATTCGAAGTAGGACGTCCCGGGTTTTCATCTTTAAAATGTCTCGTGCCCGGAGTTCAGAAGTTAATATCATCTGGAATTGCAGACCCAAAAGCCATTGCGCTTCACGGTCATTCATGGAGTGGTTACTTAACAGCTTACATCATTACACAAACCGATTTATTTAAAGCCGCAATCGCCGGAGCAGCCGTAAGCGATATGGTTAGCGCTTATAATGGGATTCGTTGGGAATCCGGTATCGCCCGCCAGTCACAATATGAAAAAACTCAAAGCAGAATCGGTCCCCCTCTTTCCGTTTCTCCCCAACTCTATATCGAAAACTCACCCGTCTTCTACGCCGACCGCGTTAATACTCCCGTATTGCTTGAGTTCGGAGATAAAGACGGTGCCGTACCCTGGTACCAGGGAATCGAATATTACCTGGCTTTAAGACGACTCAATAAAAATGTCATAATGCTCCAATACAATGATGAAGGACACCATTTACAGAAATTCCCCAATAAACTCGATTATACAATAAAAATGAAAGAGTATCTCGATTACTATTTGAAAGGAGCCCCTGCTCCCGATTGGATCACGAAAGGATTACAATATCAAAAAAAATAAATAATCAATCTATCCCGGTGAGAGGATATTTCCTCTTGCCGGGATAACCTTCTATTACTTAACTTAAAAAAGACTCTTTAACCCTTCCAGGTTCATAAAAATAAGCAATCTCATTTACCCCAACCCGTTCAGGAACCGACGGGACTTCATTTGGAAATCCAGCCAATAGTACAAAATATATCTGTATATATTCCGGTATGTTGAGCCTTTCTCTTAATTTTTCATGATTAATAATCTCGCACTGGTAAATGATACACGTACCAATATTCATCGCTTCAGCAGCCAGCATCATATTTTGTGCAGCTAAACCCGCATCCAGTGCTGGAGCAAATTTTTCTTCATACAAGCGTTCATCGATGCCCACATAAATACGAACTGGCGCTTTCCTTATCATGCTTTCATTGCTTGTATCCCCATCTACCATTGCTTCCAATTCATTTTCCACCACATAAAAACGCCATGTCATCCGGTTAAATGCACTGGGTGCATAAGAAGCAGCTTCTATTATTTTTTGAATTTTCTCCTGCGGGACCGTTTCCTGTCTCCAGAATCTTATACTTCGACGTTT
>JAKAGC010000039.1 GCA_021817755.1 Acidobacteriota bacterium
ATCCCAGATGTAAAGTTCCAACAACTCATCCCTGGAATAACCGGTTAATCTTTCAAAAGCAGAATTTACCAGGGTAAACCGTAATTCCAGATTACATTCATAAATCCCATAAGGAATGGTTTCAAGGAGAATACGGATACGTCTTTCATTTTCGCTTAACTGTTTCGTTTTTTCTCTTACTATACTTTCGAGGTTCGTATTCATTTCTTTCAACTGTTCCTCGGAGTTACGAACACGAAGCATGGCATTTATTTTAGCAATTAACTCAGCATTATCGATAGGCTTGGATAGAAAATCATCGGCTCCTGCTTCAAGGGCTTCTGCTTTGAATCTTGGGGTAGTTTCATGAGCAGTAAAAAGAATAATGGGGATACGTGATGTGTCCGGATCGGCTTTTAGTATTTTGCAAAGATCGATACCACTCATCCCGGGCATTTTGACATCGAGAAGTATGGTATCGGGTTGCTCACGAGAAGCTAAAGGAAAAACGGAATACGGATCAGTGGTGGAAATAATATAAACCTGAGGCATCCTCCGGTTAATGAGTTCCCGGAGAATAAAAAGATTTTCTTCCAGGTCGTCCACAGCCAAAATTTTAGGTTCGTTCATATTTTTGATCGGGTTTTATCCATTTTTTTATTTTATCGATCAATGAATCGGGATCGAAGGGTTTAGAAATATAATCATCACATCCGGCTGCCATTATAAGTTCTCTATCACCTTTCATGGCTTTCGCTGTTAGTGCAATTATAGGAATATGGGCAGTTCCGGAATCGGATTTAATTTTTCGAGCGGCATCGAGTCCATTCATAACGGGTAACTGGATATCCATCAGAATCAATCCCGGTTGAGATTCCTTGGCAACCTTAACCGCTATCTCTCCATTAATAGCCGCGATAGAAGTATATCCGACGCCATCCAGGATAGACGTAGTAGTAAACAGATTATCCTGGTTATCTTCCACTACCAGGATAGTATGAGAGACAGAATATACAGCTGGTTTCCGGAATAAATCCTCTACAGCCAGAGCCAGTTGATCGCGGTTCAGGCTGCCTTTCTGGATAAGATTTTTAATATTATTCTTTTTGAGACGGGATAATTCCTCACGTGTAATTTCCTTGGCAGTTAGAATTAGAACTGGGATTTCAGCGGTTTCCGGAGAAGATCGAAGCATTTCCAGTGTTGTGAATCCATCGATATGAGGCATCATTAAATCAAGTATTATGGCATCGGGAATCTCTTCTTTCATTTTTTCCAATCCCTTTGCACCATCGGAAGTAGTAGTAATACGAAAATTCTTTTCTTTTAAAATGGAGCAAATCTGCATGGAAGCAATTTCATTATCTTCTACCACGAGTATATGGGGTCTATCTAAAAACTCAGAAGATTGATTACTATAATCGGGTTCAAGAGAAGGTTTCATGCCAAACGATGCGGAAGGACATTTGCCGTAAGGGTGCCAGGCGGGTAGTTCAAATATAAACGTACTGCCTTTTCCAAAAATACTTTTTACAGTAATTTCTCCTCCAAGAAGTCTGGCAAATTTCCGGGAAATAGCTAATCCAAGCCCTGTACCACCAAACTCACGAGTTAACGACCCATCTACCTGGCGAAATTCATTGAAAATATTTCCCAATTCGTTTTCGGGAATTCCGATTCCCGTATCATCTACAATAAATAAAACCCATCCGGGTTTTGTATCTACAGTGATGCGAATAGTTCCTTCACGGGTGAATTTTACTGCATTGGAAAGTAGATTCAACAAAATCTGAGCGGTTTTATCTTCATCGGAGCAGATTTCAGGACAATCTATAAACTGGGTTTCAATAGTTAATCCGTTTGAATGAGCCAGAGGTTTAACAGTATCTACCGTACGTATTACAAGCTGGACAAGATTAAAATTAGTTGTTTCAATCTCAGTACGACCGGCTTCTATCCGTGAAAGATCCAAAATATCATTAATAAGGTTTAATAGATGCCTTCCATTACGTTCGATAATTTCCAGGTATTGATTTTCTTTATTTGCATTGACTCCGGTACCGGTGGAAAGCATCAACTGAGAAAGAGAGAGGATACTATTCAGGGGGGTACGAAGTTCATGGCTCATATTAGACAGGAACTGAGATTTAAGGCGGTCCGCTTCTTCTACACGAGTTCGCTGAATTTGCAATTCCTGTGCTTGCGATTTCAATTCGACAGTACGTTGTTTTAATTCTTCCGCGCTCGCTTGTAGTTCCTCATTCATCAGGGTAATTTCTTCATTTTTCGACTGGAGGTCCTGCGCCATTTTCAGAGTTCTCTCAATTCCCAGGAGATTGGATATTACCGTATTAAGGGCTATATGTGCCAGTTCCAGAGTATTCATGCAATTGGTGGAAAAGGAGTGAATAGATGCGGTTGAAATGATGGCAGTAACCTTTCCATCTGCGATCAGAGGAATAATAACAATACTTCGAGGAAGAAGCGTACCAGTAAACGTTCTAAAAGTAAAAACCGCATCAGGAGGGATTTCGTTTATATATGTAATTTTCTTCGTCAATAGTACTTGCCCTGTCATTCCTTCAGAAAAACTAACATCAAAAGGTTTTAAAAGCTCCTGATTAACCCCAATTGATTTAAAATGCACAAATTGATTTTTAAGCTCGTCATAAATGTAAAACACACCGAAACTGGAGCCTGTAAACTCCATAATATGTTTTAATACGGATTCACAAAAATGGGACATATCTTTGGCTGCAACCAATACACGTGTAATATCCGCTATATCCTGTGAAGTTTTCATTCGGGATGTTAGAGAATCTGCCATTTCATTAAAAACATTCCCCATAATCCCAAATTCATCGGACCTGTGGATTCGATTTCTAGCAGTAAGATCACCTGCCTGGAGTGAATGAGAAATTTCGGTCATTTCTCTGATGGGCCTGGAAAAACTGTGGGAAGTAAAAATCGCAATCACTATCATCAATCCAGTAAAAATAAATCCAAGAAGGAGAATATCATTCAGCAGTTTATGGATAGACGCATAGATTTCGGTGAGATCTTGTTTAGCCACAAATCCCCATTGAGTAAGGGGAATATAAGTATAAGCAGCAAGAACGGGTTCGCCTCTATAATCAGCCGCTTCAACAATCCCCGTTTCCCCGGAAGCAGCCAATATAGCGGGAGTTGCTTTTATCTTCAAATGGAAAGGAGCATTGGAATAACCGCGGAGTTCATTGATGGCATACATATTTTTATTAACAATGAGTGTTTCTCCGGTTTTCCCCATACCGGTACGATTTAAAAGTAAAGGGTATAATGATTGTTCGAGGTTGATTCTTGCTACCACAATGGCATTAATTCGTTTACTATCTTTAAGAGAAAGTATAGGACAGCAAAAAGACATGGTCGGACGACTTTCACTTTTCGAGTAATAAATATCCCGGATAAAAACAGTTCCTGAACGCAGAGGTCCAATAAAGCTATCATCACGGGAATAATCGATATCTTCTTCGATTTCACTGGATGCGATAGCAATATGTCCCGTTTTTGCATCTATAATGTAAATTTCAAAAAAATCATGATAAAAATCAACATAACGTTTCAAGAGGTGTTTACTAAAAGTTAAATATTCATGATAAGTTTTATCTTTGGGGCCACCCAGTAAATCGCTCATATACATAACTTCCCTGTCAGCGGCTATTGAAGAAACATCCCCGGAATGGCGGTCAAGCCATGAGTTTAGTTGTTCCACTTTCAAGTCGCGTATAGCTAATAATTTATCAAATGCCCGGCTTCGAATATCGCTGGATCTCTGCTGGTAAATAATGAAACTCAATAAAAATATGGGCAATAAGGCCATTATTAAAAATAACAAGACTAAACGTGATCTTACAGTTTTAAATTCAAAAAACAGTTTCATCTTTATACTCCGGGTTTAATATCAAAACAGCTAACCGGTAGAACCTATTAAAAAGCATTATATTTTCCTATAGATATTATTCCTTTTATCAAAAATTCTAAAAGTGCAGAGAAAGCTTTCAAAAAGTATTTCGGTATCACCTAATATGAGAAACCCACCGGGAATAATAGTATTACATAAGTTTCTCATTACTTTTTCCTGGATAACAGGATTGAAATAAATGAGAACATTACGACACAAAACAAGATCGAAAGAAGCAAAAATACTATCTGAAGGCGCAAAAATATCACTGGTAGTACAATCTTTAATCGAAAAGTGAACCATATTACGGATAAAAGGTTTTATTACGAAGTTTTCATTTTTAAAAATAAAATACTGATCCAGGATGCCGAGCGGAGTAGATTCAAATCTTTCTCTGGGATATATACCTTCTGAAGCCTTATCCAATGCATCGGAATCGATATCGGTTCCAAATATAAAAGGAGTCCAGGGCTCTTTAAATTTTTCAAGGAAACGATGAATCAAAATGGCAAGGGAATAGGCTTCTTCTCCCTGGGAACAACCAACACTCCAGGTTCGAATATCTTTACATTGAGACTGTCGTTTGGTTTCGATAATATCCGGTAGAATTGTTTGTTCGATAATATTAAATACAATTAAATCACGAAAGAATACACTATAATTAATCCCGATTTCATCGATCAATTTGCCACATTCATCCGGGTTTTCATTTAAATAAAGTGAATATTCTTCGAGTGTTGCAATTTCCAGTTTATTCATCCTGGACATAATTCGGCGTTCCAGCATATCCCGCTTATAAAAGCGAATATCGATACCCTTAGCACGTGATACACTCGATACAATTCGTGATATATTCATATTTAATATATTCTCCTATATCTAAATAATAGAAAATTAACAAAAATAAATCAACCCTAACTTAATTCAAATCAGGTTAAAATCCTCACTCAAATTTCTGACATCCAGGGATAGCATTATTTATCAGCACAAATGTAAATATTTGTTTTTTTTTATGTTTACTCACAATAAAAAAAATTAGCTATGAATCTTAACAATTTTTCCTTCTTCTTTTTTATATTCCGTTATCAATTGGGGTAAATGAAAGAAATCCCTGTAAACACCTGGTCGAAATAATCCAAAACAAATCTTTACTTAGTGGTAGTGAGATTATGATCGATTACATCCCTGATAATAAATGCGACATCTTTTTGAACCAGGGGTTTGAGTGCAATCCTACTAATACCGGAATCCTTGAGAAAGTCGGGATTAACCGAAGCACTGAATCCACTGCATACAATTACCGGAATCCCGGGACGAATTTGATTTAATTCTCGTGCCAATTTAATCCCGGACATATTAGGCATGGTCAGGTCGCACATGATAAGATCAAATCGTTCGGGATGTTCCTTAAAACATTTAAGAGCATCTATACTACTGGATCGCGTTGTCACTTTGTATCCGAGTGTTTCCAAAATTTGACGTCCCATATCCATTAATTCTTCCTCATCATCGACAAAAAGAATATGTTCAGAGCCTCCAGGAAGTTGCACCTGTTCTTCAATTGTATCCACAGCGCTACTTTCACTTGTGGGAATTAATATATCAAAACAAGTTCCTTTTTCGGGTTCACTATTTACGGAAATATTCCCTCCGAAACTTTTTACAATTCCATGGACAACCGATAGTCCAAGACCGGTGCCTTGCCCGGCAGAACGAGTAGTAAAAAAAGGATCGAATATCCGTTTTAAAACATCAGGTGGCATACCACATCCGGTATCCTCAACAGAAAGTTTAAAATAAGGGCCTGGTACTAAATCTTTATTCCGTAAATACCCTTCTTCTATGTTATTTTTTACAAGCGATATCCTTAAAATACCACCTTTTTCTTTCATCGCGTGGCCGGCATTAACACACAAATTCATAATAATCTGCTGGAATTGCGTGGCATCACCCATAATAATAGATGGTGAATCAGGGAGGTCTAAAATAAATTCGATGTTCGAAGGCAGCGATCCACGCAGCAAATCCACTGCCTCTTTTATAATGGAATTGATTTCAACAGGACTAAGAACAGGTTCAGCTTGACTGCTAAAAGTTAAAATTTGCCGGATCAAATTCTTGGCACGCTGGGATGCAGTAAGAATATTGTTTATTTTTTTTGCAGCCCGCTCAATTGATGCGACATCGGAACGCAGTAATTCGGCATAACCGGAAATAATACCGAGAATATTATTAAAATCATGAGCAATCCCTCCGGCGAGAGTTCCAATTGCTTCCATTTTTTGTGCCTGTCGCAGTTGCGTTTCCATTTCTTTACGCCGGGTAATATCGCGAGCAATACTCAATATTGCAGGACGCCCGTCATAATCGATTCGCTTACAACTTAATTCGACAGGAATTAATTTTCCACTGCATGTTTTGTGGTACGTTTCACGGACAATATGACCTTTTTCTTCAAGTTCTTTCAATGCTTGAGAAGAAAAAAAATTGAATTTTTCACCTTCTATTTCCTGAAAGGTAATTCCTATAAATTCCTCACTGGAATATTCAAGACGTTCATGGGCTACCCGGTTAAAATCCAGCAACCGTCCATCGTAATCATGAATATAAATACCGTCTGCAGCAGTATCGAACAAGACTTTGTAACGCTTTTCCGTTTCCTGTAGAGATTCTTCCACATGCTTTCGCTCATCGATTTGACTTTTCAATTCACGATTCTTTCGATAAACCATTTTTCGTAATAGCACCTTATCTTCCCGGAGTTTATCTTCCGATTCCTTAATTTTCAGCATTACTTTTACCTGGGCAGCTAATTCAAATTTATTAACCGGTTTTGAAAGAAAGGCATCGGCTCCGGTTTCAAGAGATTTGATACGAAATTTCTGATCAGGTCCGGCAGATGTAAGAATGATTAATGGAATAATCCGTGTATCTTCATGAGTCTTTAAAATTTTACATACCTGATATCCATCAATCCCTGGCATGTATAAATCAAGCAATATAACATCGGGCTGTACATCCCTGGCCAGTTTGAAACCTTCCATCCCGTTTTGTGCAGTTATTATTTCTATCCCGGGTAATACACTTTCAAGCAAAGCCGATGTAACGACTCGATCATCTTCCTGGTCATCGATTACAAGAATTTTAAACATAGCTTTCTCCTTTTTTGCCAAATAGCTATTATGTTCAGAAATCGGTTTCACTCGCCGGGAATATAAAGAAGTTGAATAATTCTTTGTATTGGGTGGAGTTATCCCTTCCCTTGAAATAACTTTCCCTTTCATGTTCCCCTCCCGCACTATAAACTGAGAATTTAAAATTGGATACAGTAGTATCTATGTGAGAAAAAACATTTTTATAGTGCCTCATACAATTATAATGCAAAAAATGTGCCAATATTAAATATCGATAAATATTATTCCCACCCCAAAAATCGGAAATAAAATATATGCCGTAGAGATATACTTCTGTAAGATAAATTAAGTAAAAAATTTCAATACTAATGAATTAATAAATCCATGTTATTAATAGAGGCCAGGTTTCAATCCGGAAATTTGGCAAAATGGGTAGTTAAAATGGGACTTTAAATTTTTAAGGAATAAATCTAAAAAAATCAAAACGGTATTTATTTGATATTCTTTTAATTCAAAAAAAATTTGAATGACAACAAGATCACAGATTCATCATACAATAACTTTTTCAAAGAAAGATCGATCCTGAAAACATAGATATGAAATACAATATGAAACCGATTGATTCACTACTTCAATTTAAAATATTGATTTTTTATTTTTGATATGATATATAAGTATCATCTATTAAGAAAAAAATCTTACCAGTTTTAACCAGGAAAAAACAATGGAAACATATTTCGCACCGGCTCAACGCGCTTCAAAAGAAGCTTTAATTGAAGATATCCACTTAATCAGTGAAAATCCGTTGATTAATTCTCTGATGCACTTTGTTGGGGGATTAATCGCAATTTTGAACGAACATCGCCAAATATTGGCTATTAATGAATCACTATTGAAATATATGGGGATCGATGATCCAGGAGAAGCCCTATCCCTACGCCCGGGAGAATTCCTGAATTGCAATTACGCCCACAAAATGCCCGGAGGATGCGGTACAAGCATGTTTTGCTCCAGTTGCGGCGTAGCGATTGCGCTTATGTCTACACTTCAATATGACAATTCTACGAGTATGACCTGTGCCCTAAGTACAACTCGCAATGGAGAAAAAATCGAACTCTTCTTTAAAGTCTGTTCTGCGTCCATCCTTATTGAAAGCAAACGCCTAATCCTATTATTTCTTCAAGATATAACAAATGAACATCGAGCGCTTGCTCTTGAACGGGTTTTTTTTCATGACATCAATAATCTAATTATGGGATTATTAGGAAAAAGTGAATTACTCTGCATGGAAAATGGTGAAAATTTAGATATTCTGGCTCAAGGAATTCTTAAACTTGCTTCACGTTTGGCCCAAGAAATGAAAATCCAACAATTTCTGACTCTGCCTTCAAAAATCGGTTATAAATTAGATTTTGCCGAAGTTTCTTCGGAAAGCATCTTCGAAGAAATTTATCAAAGATTTAGTCATCATCCTTTAGCAAAAGGAAAAGAACTAAAAATCATCGCCCCGGTTCAACATTATTCTTTTAAAACAGACATAACACTGTTAATGCGAGTGGTTTCCAATATGATTATCAATGCCCTTGAAGCATCTAATGCGGGAGAAGCAATCAAAATCAGCATGGATAGAAAAGATAAAAATATAACTTTTTCTGTGTGGAATAAACAGGTAATCCGGGATGACATCCAAAAACGAATTTTTCAACGGCATTTCAGCACTAAAAGCGATCCTGGAAGAGGATTGGGGACGTATTCGATGAAACTACTGGGAGAAGAATACCTGGGTGGAAAAGTCGATTTCATTTCTTCCTTTAAAGACGGTACTCTTTTCCGGTTTTCCCTTAAAACAGAATAGATTTTGGGTTTTCCTGATAAACCTCTCAAACATTACTCTATAATAAAGGATTCCCTAATTGTAACGGATTGTTTCAATTATCAAATTTTGAAATAGAGAGAAAGAAATAAAAGAGTATTAAACAATTCAAGATAAATCTATCAATTAATTTTAGATAAATCTATTAATGGCACTTAATTGAAATAAATATACAAAATATTCTATTTGATGACTAAATGAAATTTTATAAAATCGAGAATCTGTTTTATAATTCCACGCGACTCCTGGCTGTGATGCATGAGATCAAAAGCATGAGGTGCAGTTGAATGAGTAACCAATGTGAGGGGTAAATGATATTCCTCTGCACTGGAAACAAATTGATCGATTGTTTGATTGAGATTAGGTATTTGATCTTGAAGGGCTTTTACAATAAAAAGGGGTATTTTGGGATTAATATCGCCGGCTGTCTTCTGTTGACAAGGATTAACAAATCCAAAAGCTCGGGATGATTGGGCAACATAATTATTGGGGTCAATATCCAACATAAATCCGTAACAAAGTGCGGCACATTTTGGGTAGACGGGATTTCCCTTAGTCAATAATGACAGGGCCATTGGAACATTGCCTGAACTTGCCCACAACCCAAACCTGCTTATATCGATTCGTAAGGTAGATGCGTTTTGTTGGAGATAAAGAAATAATTTTTGAAAATCGGCTTGGGGTTCATCATTGGAATAGGTTACGGCGATCATACCTGACGCAGCAATTAGTTGGGCCCATGAAATGTATGCTCCCATCTCCTTTGCTTTACACCCGATTATCTTTTGCATTCCGATATCGGAGTATCCGGATACGAATATGACAAAAGGTAAAAGGGTATGGGTATCCATTTGGGGGGGATAATAAATATCCATTGTGAGAGGACGGGAATGAGAGCTTCCATATTCTATATCGAGACGAACGGGAACATCTTCCATTCCGGGGATATGATATACAACTCTTTTCTTCGAAATATGTTCTTCCTGAACTTCTGAACTCATGGTAATACTCCTCACTCTAATTCTTTACATTTGATATATGAATCCAAATATTCTTCGAGATGTTCGAGAACTTGAGGCATATTTTTACGCCCGAACCCAAATCGCACATGATCTTTATTATAACTAAACATACTGCCTGGAGCTAATAAAACACCTTTCTTTTCAACTAAATCTTGACAAAATACATGGGCATCGGTTGTGAATTTTAATCTTGGAAAAATGATAGGCCCTGCAATGGGGGGAACCCATTCAAAAAAATCATTATATTTTGTGAAAAACATTCTAAGATAAGAAAGATTGGAAGCTAAAATACCAAGATTGCGATTTAAAATGGTTTCCTTATGACGCAATGCGAGGGCAGCGAGAAATTCACCTGGAGCACTGTTGCATATGGTTGTGTAATCTTTAATAGAAGCCATTTCTTCAATTAATGTTTTATGGGAAGTAACGACCCACCCGATTCGTAATCCGGGAAGACCGAAGGCTTTCGACATAACGCCTAATGATACTGCTTTTTCATATATATCACAAAGGGCAGGGAGTCTGTCTTTTTCATCATATTCGAGAAAACGATATACTTCATCCGAAAAAATATAGATACCATGCTTCCTGGCTATTTCTATAATTCTATTGATGGAATTACGGGAAATTAAATACCCGGTGGGATTGTTGGGGAAATTAATAATAATGGCTTTTGTTCTGGGGGTGATACTGTTCTCAAGAAATTCGAGATCAAGTTCCCACTTATTATTGGGATTCATAGGCCATTGGGTAATACTACACCCAATACTTTTGGCGATTTCATAAAGAGATTGATAACAGGGGCTTTGTATAATAATATGATCACGGGAAGTTAATAGGGCATTCATAAAAATAAAAATTCCCTCTTCTGCACCTGTACATGCAAGTATATTGTCAGTGTTGGACGTGGTATAAAGGCTGGAAATAGCTTGCCTTAATGCAGGATTCCCACGTGTATCGGTGTATCCAAGCGATAAATTCTCAAAACGGGTTTGGGAATTCTCCTCAAACGAAAGGAGTTCCTTAATGGTAAACGATTCACAATCGGAAGTACAAAGGAGATAAGGTGCAGTGAATTCATATTGAGCAAAAAAACGTTCGAGTTTGAATGGATTAAATTTCATTGTATAATTCTCCAAAATTTAAACAACATGGGTTCTAATTTAGAATTATACTTAAGAATAAATGGAATGTAAACGAAGATTTTTTCTAAAAAATGATACAAAAAAAAATGGGGCACCTTTGAAGAGTACTTCAAAGAATGCCCCTTTTATTACTGGGTTTCTATATTAATCAGAAAACCTTACCTGTCATTACCCTGTCCACCGCCTTTATTGGAGTGACCGCCGCCTTCCCTACCGCCGGAAATTTGACCGGTATGGTTATTGGTAGGAACAAAGCTTTCACCACCACGCTGCGATGTAGAACCACTATTTGTATAGTTCCCATTGGTATTGTTATGATTGAAAAAGAAAGATCTGTTTCGATTGTCATTTAGATAGAAGCGTTGAATAGTACTAACTTCTCTGGATGAAAGTTTCAATTGGGGACATACAACTGCATTTCTTTCACTGGCATATTGTACCTTAAGTCCACGTTCATAAGCCCAATTTTTATCTGGATTGAAATCACGTAATTCACGGGCTTGCTCTTTTATAATGACTTCTCTTGAATTATTAATGGGTGTAATACGTCCCTGATGAGAGCTTCCTTTATTGAGATCGGTTAATTCTTTTACCTGAATATTATTGGCTTTTGTATTGGCTTCATCTGCAATATGAGCTTGGGAAATATGGATGGGACTGAGTTTCTCACCTTTATTAAAATCACCGAGGGGTCTAATTCTTCCTGTTTCAATGGATGCCCCTTGAGTGGAGAAACGCTCTTTTATAACATTGACGGGGACTTTATCAAGCTGCTTGATTATATTACGAACTTCTTTGGGGAGAACTTTATAATCGGGACTATTCCTGGTGACATCATATCTCTTAGAATAGGTTTGCCTCCAATAGTCCACACCCTGGGTACGATAAACATAATAAAGATCACGACCGCCAAATGCGATATCGAGATAATAATCGAATGTGGGAAAATACATATAAGATTGAAAGGAAGTACAACCGGAATGGAACCAATCTCCAGGTATCCATGTCCATCCACCTTTTAACCAGACCCACGTTCCCATATGAGCAGGAACCCAACCCCAATTTTGCTGAGGGACAACAACCATTTTACCATTGATCTTCACGAAATCGGCATGAAAGAAGGGCCTGTTGGATAAGGCAAAAATTTCATCAGCAGGTTTCCATACATATCCGAGGAGATCGTCATAAACCCAATCACCGTACAGTGAAGACCATTTCTCTGCCCAATAGGTTAAGGCATTGTTTTTATATCGATTTAGTACGGGGGGTACTTTACTGACTCCATAATGCAAGTCTTTGAAATTTCTATTTATATACTCGTTCCAAGCGAGAAATTCAATATTCTTTTTGGCTTCTACAGGGACTAATTTATTCTCACTTGTAACAACTACAGCTTTACCGGAAGAGACTTTTTGCTTTTTTAAGGAATCGGCATCAGCCCCATACATGACCTGCAAACTACCACTTCTGGACTGCACATAAGTTTCGCCGGATTCCTCCACACTTATTGTAGAGGTGGACCGTTTATTCAAATTAATGGCAGCGGAAGGAGTAATAACCTGAAACATCTCGTTATTATAATTCTGACTAATGGTATAGAGTTCACCCTTCTCAAGTTTTAAAGTAGTCAATTTCCAATGACTGGTTAATGATGGAGCAAGAATGGTGGACACAACCAAACGAGTATTTTGATCCAACCGGACAACAGTTCCATTATCGAATTGAATTTCACAACGGCCTTTTTCCTGTGTATCGATTTGGTCGCCGGGAACTATGGGTAGATTCACAACGGCTTTATCTACATTATTATCCAATCGAGTTACAGTAGCGTCATTATCCACAAAGGAAATATGCCCATATATGACATCTTCCTGAGTCTCACCTTTTAATATAAAGGGGAATACCATTAGTATACTAAACAGCACCAAAGCATAGATTGAAACACCTTTTTTCCTCATTTTATACCTCCAATGATCTATCGGATCCATTCCATTATGGATCACTAATGAGAAGGCATATTTATTGCCAATTTTTTTCTTAGGG
>JAKAGC010000674.1 GCA_021817755.1 Acidobacteriota bacterium
CGATTGGAACGCGAAAAGAATACTATTGGAAAGGGAACCGATGCCGATATCCGGTTAAATGACGATTTTGCTTCCAGATTACATGCATTGGTTCATTATGAGGATGGCCGTTTCTTCGTCTCCGATCTCGGTTCCACCAATCATACATGGTTGAATGAGAAAAAAATCGCCAGAGAAGAATTAAAAGAAGGCGACATTATCCGTATCGGACGCCAAAAAATGATTTTTAAATATGTCCGGAGGAATGTAAAATAATGAATGGTGATAAAACGATCCTTGAAGATGAAAAGGAATTAAAAGGTTGGCTTGTGGCTTTAAATGGCCCATTCCAGGGAAGAGATTACCGGTTCTTTGCCGGTAAAACGATTGTCGGTTCAAATCACCTTGCAGGGATTTACCTACCCGTTCCAAACATAGAACCTTATCATTTTAGTATTCGCATAGAAAATGGGGAAGCCTGGTTAACTGATCTGGATTGTGAATCAGGATTGTTTATAGATGGAAAACGAATATGGAGAGAACCGATTCTTGATGAGACACGGTTCCAAACTTCCGGTATCGATTTTCTTATTAAATTTTTGTAATCAATCAATCATGGAATTATACTACTCCGCTCTATCCGATGTAGGCAATGTTAGAACAAACAATGAGGATTATTTCTATGCAGGAAAAATCCGGGAAAACGAATATCTGTTTATCGTAGCTGACGGCATGGGAGGGCATAAAGCCGGAGAAATCGCCAGTATGAAAGCGGTGAATGTCTTCAAAAGCCAGGTGGAAAAAGGAATCAGTAATCAGATTTCAGAAGATTTAAAACGTATTGTCCTCAAAGTTAATGATATATTAATAAAAGAAGGTAGAGATTTCCAGGAAAAGAACGGTATGGGAACAACCCTTTCCGTTCTGTATACACGAGATTCTCAAGCATATATTGCTCACGTAGGAGATTCAAGAATTTACCGGTTTTCAAATCTTGAGGATTCCCCCCTCCTGGAACAACTAACAGATGATCACTCATTTGTAGGAAAATTGTTAAAAGACGGGTATATTACCGAAGAGGAAGCACGAAACCATCCCAGAAGAAATGTTCTATATCAGTCCATCGGATTGAAACCCGATATCACTGTTCAAACCAGTGCTCCCATCCCAATTGAAAAGAATCAAAAATTCCTGCTTTGCTCCGATGGTTTATATGGTGTTGTATCCGACCGTCTTATAGCAGAATTTCTTCAAAATAAATCTTTGTCCCACTCCGTAAAACAATTAATCAGAAAAGCCAAAACTAACGGTGGCCCCGATAATATTACAGCGATTATCATTTCTACTGAAAAAGATACCTCTGGTTCCGAAGATACTTCCCCGGAAGATATTACTAAAATTGATACCCCTGCTCTATCATTTCCTACAAAATCGAAACCTAAACGGATCGGGTTTTATATTTTAATCGCACTCTTATTATTTTTATTAGCTGCAATTATCTTCATAATCCTCCAAAGTGGAAATTCCACTCCCGATTCATCCCGGGAAAAAATTAATATCGAACAAAAAAATTAACAGGAAACCATTATGCAAGGTACTCGAATTGCGAATTATCAAGTATTGGAAAAACTTGGTGAAGGTGGCATGGGTTCAGTTTATCTTGCCCACGATCTCAGCCTCGAGCGTCGAGTAGCCATAAAAGTAATCTCACCTGAATTAGCTCACAATTCACAATTAATGCAACGTTTTCGCATCGAAGCAATTGCACAGGCCCGGTTTAATCATTCAAATATAGTAACCATCCATTCCTTCGATCATGTTGATGAGCTCTATTACATTGTTATGGAGTATGTAGACGGAAGTACATTAAAATCAATTATATCCGAAAAGGGGCAATTATCTATTCCCCAATCCTTAATGATCTTATCTCATATTCTTTCCGGGCTCGCATACGCACACTGCAAAGGAGTATTGCACAGGGATATAAAACCGGCCAATATATTTATTACTACCGATAATTCCGTTAAAATCGGCGATTTTGGAATCGCAAAAGTCGAAGGTTTCGATGGTTTGACAAGAGTTGGTTCTGCCATTGGCACTCCCCTTTATTCCTCCCCTGAGCAAATCCGTGGTGGGAAAATGGGGCCCGGTACAGATATTTACTCCATCGGAGTAACATTTTATGAAATGGTGACCGGTATTCCACCCTTTGGAACGTCCAAGAGTTCCAATTTTGAGATACAGCAAGCCCACTTAGAAAAAATTCCACGAAAGCCATCCACAGTCAATACATCCATCCCTGCCTATATCGATACCATCATAATGAAATCCCTGGCCAAAAACCCGGATGACCGTTTTAAAAGTGCTACAGACTTTAAAAATGAAATTGACAGTTTACTCCAACGGGAAAATCTTTCAGGCACTCCGGGAAGAGGGATTGTACTTCCGCAGCCTAAACTCCCTAAAATCTCTATTCCACGCATTAAACTCTCAGATGTGAAACTTTCAAATCTTAAAAATAAAAAAATCCAGGTTAATAATCCTGGGCTTCAACGGATACTAAAACCCATTCAAGATGTTTTAAAAGGTCCCTTACTTCCTCAGCCCGGCCAGCCTTATGATAGGCGTAAACTGTTAATAATATTAATTCCATTATTGATTTTAATACTCATTGCTATTGCATATTCCGAGGATCATTATACCAGTGAAAAAAATAAATTATTTAAAATACAAGTTGCCAATAAACAATATATTGGCGCGCATTTCATTACGAATGAAAAGGAGGAATAAATGAAGGTGAAGAATTCGGTAATTCTATTATGGCTCATGATGTTTCTGTTTTTATCCTGCACAATCTCAGCAACCGATAAATTGACCGAGGAACAGATGACCGCATACCGAACACGCCCGGCTGTAGTATTGATTTACAGCGGTATGTTTATCAAAGTGTCGATCAACAATCAACAACCTCAGCAATTAAATAATTATGGTTCTGGAAGCGGTTTTTTTGTAAACCCCGATGGTTACCTTGTAACAAATGGACATGTTGTAGATTCTTATTGGAAATATACCCAGGATAAAGAAGGGTATTCCCAAAAAGTCCTGAACGAAATGATTTCAGAGCAAGTTAAAGAAGAATTTAAAAAACAGAATGGA
>JAKAGC010000675.1 GCA_021817755.1 Acidobacteriota bacterium
GAAAACGGTTATTATCATCCTTATGATTATTGGCAGCCAGTAAGCCGATCGAATATCCTTTTTCTTTTCCTGTGACTTTTACGGCAAGTGTAGGATTGGTAATTCGCCGCGAATAAAACAAATCAAAAACAGTATCCAGATAAGTACTGCCTTCGGAATAGAAGGGGCGATTTTCAGTGAGATTAAATTCCGTGGGGGAAAGCTGGTAAAAAAATGGATCCGATTCCACCTGTGAATAATCCGGTGACGATGTCAAATCCAATGTTAAATTGGAGGTAATTCCATATTTTAAATCGAGTCCATAGGCAAATTTATCATCTTTCTCACCAAAAAGCCTGGAAGTTCGAACACCGACATAAGGATATATTTCAATGTTCTTTCCACCTTTAATATGCGATATTCCCTCGAGATCACCAAAGGTTCCATTAAAGTTATTTTTATATTGATCCCGGGTAATGGAAGTCCAGAAATCCATCTCATTTAACCGGAAAATCGAACGCATAAAATTCACTTTCCATTTTTGAATGTCTTTAACGGGAAACCGCAACGATTTGAAAGGAATTCGAATTTCAGCACACCAGCCGTTGGGTGTTATGTGCGCATCCGCATACCATACGGTATTCTTCCCTTTCATAATACCCCTGGGATTAACAATAAAATAATCATAATTGGCACTATCTCCAAACGGGTCGATATATACTCGAACATCATCATTATAGGAATATTGATCGAAGGGTGTCACATCTGCTGTTATTTTTTTCGGTTCATCATCGAAACATTCAAAAGAAAAATAAATATTGCTCTTATTATAAAAAGCATATACACGCGTTTTGAATGTTGGTGGAGTTCCGTTTTTCGGGTGAAATTGGACAAAATCTTCAACAGGAGTAAGAGTTTTATAAATGTTTTCATTCAAGTGACCGTCTATTTTGATTTTTTCATCGATAAATCCGATAGTCAGGGATTTTGTCTGGCCGGTTACCGGTTGATTTTCCTGGTCTGTTCCCGGTAAAAGGAATCTATAAAGAATCAGGAATAGAAGAACACTTATAACATAAATGTTTGAATGAGTTCGATTAAGTAATATATTGAATTTTATTGAGGGTTTCATTTTTCTCGCATTATTATGCCATATTATCATTTTTCTTCCCCGGAATGGCTTTTAAATAATATTGGAATGCTAAAAACCTATTGCTTTTTTTTGTCTTATTCATTAAAGCCTCCTTTTTAAAAATGAATAAAATGATGTTACATAAAATATAAAAATTCTTCAATTACAATAGAATGAGTGTTATTAATTATGTCTTATTTTTAGCAGCGCCGTTCCGTTTACTATTATAACTTATAATGCGGTTTCTGTCAATATTCTTCGATTTTAGGCAATTTGAATTCCCTTTTTCCAATTAATAACACAATTTCCGAAGAAGATTTTTCTGATGGATGGTATTGTATTCCGGTTGAACATTTAATTAATTAGAAAACTCAACAAAATTCCAACTTATAAAAAGTTTTTCAGGGGGTCCAGGGGGGTGGTTTTTCAAAAAAGCCACCCTGGGTTGTTTAAAACCAAAACTCCTTTCTATATCATATTTGACAAAAGAAAGAGATTCGTGTTATAGTTGATTATTCGTACATTTTTGACAATCGAAAATAGTTGAGCCATAGGTTGAAAACGAAAATAAATGAGTCATAAACTGAAACACATCATCCAGGGCAGCGGCTTGATGGCATTTGCGTATTTCATTAGCCGTTTCCTCGGTCTTTTGCGTGAGATGTCTATTGCCCATCAATTTGGCGCAGGAAAGCTTACCGATATTTACAATGCATCTTTCTTAATCCCTGATGTTCTAAACTATATGCTCGCAGGCGGAGCATTCAGTATTGTACTTATTCCTATGCTTTCAAAGTATGTTACCGATACTACCCCCCCACAACTTACAACGAAAGGAAAAGAAATATTTACTGCGATTTTCACCCCAATTACAACCGGATTGATTGGATTGACAATTATTTCTATTATCCTTACTCCTGCAATCTCACGGCTCATCTACCCTGATTTTGCCAAAAACAACGTTCAATTCGATTTACTTGTACGTTTAACAAGATTGATATTGCCGGCCCAGGTCTTTTTCATGGCAGGAGGATTAATAAATGCCACCCTACGTGCCAGGGGCGATTTCCGCGGTAATGCCTGGGGACCGAATATATATAATCTTGGGATCATTCTTGGTGTTCTCTTTTTAGGCCGTTCTATGGGTGTACAGGGAGCCAGCTTAGGTGTTCTTGCGGGAGCTTTCGTCGGTCCTTTTCTTATGTGTGCCCTATTGGCTGGAAATACTATCCCATATACTTTTAATCTCAATTTTAAATCCCCACCTTTTATCGAATACATTAAACTAAATCTACCTCTTATGATTGGGATTTCTCTTCTAACCGTTGATCAGTTTTTTATCCGGTATTTCGGTGCGCAAACCGGCGTAACCCCTGGGACCATAACATGTTTGAATTACAGCCGAACGATTATGCTTGTTCCCATTACCCTTGTTGGGCAGGCTGTCGGCCAGGTTTCACTCACCTACCTTGCTCAACTCTGGCAATCGGGAAAAATTAAGGAATTCTCCATTACTCTTAGTCATACCATTCGCGGCGTCGTTTTCCTATCGTTCATTGTTTCGGGGTTGATTTTCTTGCTGGCTCAACCCATTATTAATATATTACTGGTAAGAGGAAAATTCACGATAACCAATAGCCACTATACCACTGAACTTCTTCGATATATGATCATGGCTGTTCCGCCTTTCGCTGCACTCCAGATTCTTGTAAACGGTTATTATGCAAAAAAAAATACACTCCGTCCTATGGTGGTTTCTTCTATTTGTACTATTATCTCTGCTATAGTTTATTATTTGTTGAGTTTTCACATGAAAGGACCAGGCATTGCCATTGCTTCTGCTATTTGCTTCTGGATTATTTTTCTTGCCACTCTTTGGGATTACACCAGGCGTTACCGGAAAGTTGAAGATGTAATGATTCGTAAACTTACCGGTACTATGCTCAAATCCTTTCTGGTTACGTTATTTGGGGTGGTGGTTTGCTTTATCCTGTTTGAGAATCCCGGTATTATTAATT
>JAKAGC010000676.1 GCA_021817755.1 Acidobacteriota bacterium
TTCAAAAATAGACGTACATTGTCTACATTCTCAAAGGCCTTCTTAAAAAACTTATCATCCGGTTTGTCTACTTTTTCCATGGCAATATTATTATAGATCGATTCTACTTTTTTTTCAACATGGTTTTCCCTATTCTATCTAAATAACAAAAAATGTACTATAAGAAAGATTCAGACTAATTCGACAGGCAATGAGTACTTACTATATATTACTATCACACACGAATTGGAAGCACAACAACAGGTATTCCCTGATAATACATTCGCTTCTGTATGGCAAACGCAGTATAGTTATGTAAAACCCTGTTGAATACAGTATCATGCGGAAAAACCAATTGACCGGTAAATAATACATGCTTGGGAAACTCTTCTCCGACTTTCTTGGTTATCTTTTCAATTTCATCGACTACATCGGTTCCAATCGAATAATGGTACTCGGAATGATATCCATGAGATTTCATCAATTCGGTATATTTCTTTAAATCGGTTTCAATGGTTTCTTTTAAATTTTCAATCTCCTCCGCTCCTTTAAATTTCCCAGCATCGATAATCCCTGCCTGTATAAATATATAATTTTTAAAATGACCGCTAAAACTTCGTATTGCTGTAAATAAAGTATGAAGGCCCATCCCGGAATATCCATTTACCAGGAAAATAGCCGTATGCGCATTATGGTCAAGAGGCTTTCCTTCTCCGGGTTTATGATCTTTACCAGGGAGTGTCCATGATAATAATTCATCCAACCTACCGAGCAATTTATAGGTTTTTTTGTAATGACGTTTGACAAGCATAGAAAATGCTACCAATGTAAATGTAACGACGAGAGTCAACCACCCTCCTTCATGAAACTTGACATATATGACTGTAAACAATATAAATGATGTTAATCCCAATCCAATCCCATTAACGATAAGCTTTCTTCCCCATTTGGCTTCTTTTTTTCTCACGAGCCACCAATGCCTGACCATACCGAGTTGCGAAAGGGAAAAGGTAAGAAAAACGTTGATACTGTAAAGAACTAACAAGAAAGAGACAACTCCACGGGAAAGCCATAATAAAATCATAGAAGCAAAACCCATTAAAAGGATGCCGTTCTGAGTAACAAGCCGGTCGCTGATTAAAGCAAAACGAGTAGGCATCCACCCATCCATGGCCATATTGGATAAAACACGGGGGCCATCTAAAAACCCGGTTTGAGCAGCAACCAATAGAATGAGTGCTTCGGATATGAGTGTGATGAAAATAAAAAACTGCGCAGCGGGCCAATTATGCATTACTTTTGTAAATAAAACAGCATTCAATGTTTTACCGGGAACAGAGTGAACACCGGTTAATAAATAGCTGAGAATAAGTCCACCTGCCATAAATGCAAGACTGATTGACATATAAAGCATGGTTTTTTTCCCGGTTTCCACTTTGGGATCCCGTAAAATAGGAAGCCCATTACTTACGGCTTCAATACCGGTATAGGTTCCACTACCAAGGCTGTATGCATGAAGAAGCAAAAATCCGACTCCGAAAATACCGATCTGAGATACGGATTTACTAAAATCTGTTCCGGCTTTACTGACAATTGCAGGGACATTTCCGGAATGTGAAAAGAGAGTTAGCAAAATTACAAAGGCGTGCATGACGATAAAAACGATAAATAACGGGACAATGGGCATAACGGATTCTTTTACACCGCGAAGATTGAGTATGATGAGTATCAGTAATACCAGCATGGCAAGTGCTATTTTATAGGGATGCCAATCCATAGGAAGAAAACTGAATACAGCATCTGCACCGCTGGAAATAGAAACAGTAATGGTTAAAACATAATCCACGAGCAATGCACAACCGGAAATCATACCGATTTTTGGAGAAAGTAATTTACTGGCTACAAGGTAACCACCACCTCCTCCCGGGAATAATTCGATGATCTGTCTATAACTGGCACTAATTACAAAGACAGTGATTGCTGTCATTAATGCAAGGAAAATACCAAGATAAAAATGCTCTTTTAAAGCAAGAAATGTCTCTTCTGGTCCATAACATGCAGATGATATTCCATCGGCTCCGAGTCCTACCCATGCCAAGAAAGCAGCGAGAGTGAGTTTATGATAGACTCCGGGGTCTGCTGGGTTTTTGGCTTTTCCTATAATACGCTGTTTTAATTTTTTTATTTTGGATTGATCGGGGGTTTCCATTGGGGGGTCCTTGATTATCTCCTTTACACTAAAACAAAGCACGATTATACTCCTAATAGAATTTTTTTTCAATATTACTGAGGGATTCACACAATCGGTTAAAGGCTATAGTTAATGATTTTTAATTTTTATTTTATCCCCTCGAATAAATCCCAATTTCTTATCGGATAATAAAAAAATCCAATTTTTCACTTTTCATTCCATTTAGTTTCCAAAATTTGACAGAGAGACTTCTATTTGCTAATATGTTTAGTGGATTATATGACAAGAATATGAATATGAGAGATTTTAATTTTCATGATGGAGCAATTATTAAAAACAAAGAAAAAAAAGGTGATACTACTTTTATTTTTTGCACTAGGAATGCAATTGATGGTGTATGGCCCCTTTGTGGGTAAGGGTTTTGTAACGGATGATTACGAATGGATTAGAAATGTAGTAGATAAAGGAAAAATCGATTGGTTAGGCCCATTCGATATCACTACGGGATTTTTTCGCCCGATGGTAGGATTTTCCTTTGCTTTACAATATTTTCTGCATGGAATGAACCCGGCACCTTACGGTTGGTTTAATCTAATCCTTCACATCGCCAATATATTATTGGTTTTCCTCTTGCTTTCTTCCTTTGATTTTACAAAACCCTATGCAGCAGCTACTGCATTTTTATTTGAGTTAAACGGGAAATGTAACTCAATGGCTGTGGGTTGGATTTCAGGGCGTACCTCTTTACTTTTTGGTTTCTTTTTACTTCTGTCTTTTTATTTATTGGTTAAGCAATACAAATTTCAATCGGCAAGAAAGGGAGAAAAAAAGGAAGGATTTCTAAAAAAAATTCTTTGCTATTTACCTGCTTCATTGACTTACTTCGGAGCACTACTATCGAAAGAAACGGCAGCAGCCGCTCCTTTTTTTGTTTTTTTGAGTGTATTA
>JAKAGC010000677.1 GCA_021817755.1 Acidobacteriota bacterium
ATGATATCCCATTTCTTCCAGCGCATTATGAGTATAATAATATAATTGATTGTCTCGAATATCTTTACTTTCTCCATCCTCTACCTCTTCCAGGATATATGCAGACACATGTGAAATATTGAACTGTTTCAAAATTGAGAAATTTTCAGAAAGAGTGCTTGTGGTCTGAGTTGGGAGGCTGATTATAAAATCTATATTGATATTATTAAATCCGATATTGAGGGCCAATTCAATTGCATTTAGGGATTGATGAACTGAATGCGTGCGTTTCAGGTATTCGAGATCTTGAGGAATAAAAGATTGGGTTCCGATACTAAGGCGGTTTGTACCCGCTTCTTTCAAAAAATGGAGTTTTGAGGCAGTAATATCTTCCGGATTCATTTCGAATGTGCACTCAATTGAGTCATTCACTTTAAAGAAAGAGTGCACTGTTTCAAAAATGTGAGAAATTTGTTTCTCATTAAGGAGGGAAGGAGAACCTCCCCCCATATAATTTGAATCGATTATATAATCCCGGTTGGCATGAAGCTGCAATTCCTTTGAAAGTGCTTTGATGTATTTTTCGACGATATCTGAATCATAGTTTTGCTTTACAAAATGACAGTAAAAACATTTTCGTTTGCAAAAAGGTATGTGAATGTAAAGCCCAATATTTTCCATAATAGTTTATAACACTGGCATTACATTAATTGGAAGAGTATAAAAATTTTTATTCATATTTCCAGCGAACACCATCCGGAGTATCGATCAGAAGAATACCTTTCGATTTAAGTTCATCCCTGATGGCATCGGCCAGTTTAAAGTTCTTTTCTTTCCTCGCTTCCTGTCGCTGTTTGATCTTTTCCTCGATTTCCGCATCCAGCATTTTTTCTTCTTTTTGCTTCAAAACTCCAATTACAGAATCAATTCGATTTATAAAATCAAGGATATTTTTTATATCCTGCTTTTTTAATTCCTGCAGTTTCAAATTAATCTGGTAAATAAAATCGAAAAAAACTCCAAGTGCACCCGAAATATTAAAATCATCATCCATATCCGATTGGAAATGAGCTTCACTTTCATTTAGCAGAGTAGTAATTGCAACAGTTTCACCTTCAGCCGGGTTCAATCCGTTTAATGTAAAAATGAAATCATTAATGCGTTTCAGTGCCTGCCTGGCTTGCAGTAAACCATCAAAAGAAAAATTAAGCATTTTTCGATAATGAGATGAAATCAAAAGATACCTGATTTCCATTGGATCGAAACCTTTATCCAGAATATCTCGAAGCGTATAAAAATTACCCAGAGATTTGGACATTTTCTGATTATCAACCACAAGATGTTGGCAGTGTATCCAATAATTAACAAATTGTTCCCCTGTTGCACATTGAGATTGTGCAATTTCATTTTCATGATGAGGGAAAATATTATCCACACCACCCATATGAATATCAAAATGATCGCCAAGATATTTTGAGCTCATTGCTGAGCATTCGATATGCCAACCCGGGCGCCCTTCCCCGTATTTTTCACTGGACCAGAATGGTTCCTCTTCTTTTTTTCCTTTCCACAAAACAAAATCTGTCACATCATCTTTTTCATATTCATCAGAATCAACGCTGACACCTGTTTTGAGGTTTTCTCGAGAAATATTTGCAAGTTTTCCATACTCGGGGAATTTTGCAATACTAAAATAAACCGAATTATCCTTGGTATAAGCAAATCCTTTTTCCATTAACTTGTCGATCAGTGTTAACATTTCATTAATATGTTCCGTAGCACGCGGATAAACATCAGCTTTCACAATATTAAGAGTTTCAACATCTTCAAGGAATGCTTTAATATAAATTGCCGTAACTTCATTAAGGGAGACGCCCATTTGATTGGACTTACGAATCGTTTTGTCATCGATATCTGTAATATTCATTACATGATTAACGTTATACCCCCGGTAAAGAAAATAACGTTTAACAAGGTCTTCAACAATGTAGGACCTGAAATTTCCGATATGGGCATAATCATACACCGTGGGACCACAGGTATAAAGACCGATTTTGCCTTTGTCGATTTCATGGAATTCATCTACCTTGTTGGTCAGTGTGTTGTAAAATTTCATGAATCCTCCTTTAAGGTCTCCAGGTCATGCAAATCATCTTTGTAATCATCCCTGGTTCTATTGGCGATAAACCATCGAACCTGTTTGCAGGCACGGTCAAAAACAGCAAGGTCTGCATTGGTCCAACGGGTTCTATTTAATGCGCGTTTTAGAGAGCGATGGAACAATCCTTTGTCAGGTTCTCGGATTAGTAGGGATTTCATCAGATGCCATATATTATCATATAGCCTATCAAAATCTTTTTTAGGTGCAGTTTTGGGGTGGGGGAGCATTGGAATCGTTCCCATTTTTTTAAAAACTTCATACAGAACAACTAAAACTGCCTGGGAAAGATTAAGAGAAGGATATGAAACAGCCATTGGAATGTGGATATAATAATTAGACATTTGACTTTCATCAACCGTAACTCCTTTATCTTCACGACCGAAAATAATGGCGATTTTTTCTTTATGGGAGCGTTGAGCAACTACCTCAGCAGCATCTTCCGGTAGTAAGAAATCTCTTTTCCATTTTCCATGCTTACTCGTTGCAAGAAATGCAACCGAAATATCGGAAAGTGCTTCTTCTAAAGTGGCAAATTCTTTACTGTTCTCAGTAATTTCCTGGGCACGATATCCCATTTTTCGTTGATCGGATTCATCACGGTAAGGAACTGGATTTACCAAACGTAAATGGGAAATTCCCATATTTTTCATAGCTCTTACAACTGAGCCAATATTACCAGGATTTTTTGGTTCAACCAAAACAACACAAACATTATTCAGACAATTTAAACGGTTATCATTTTCCATTAACACATATATTCCTATTGAATTTTATTGCGAAGAGACATTATATTACAAAATGCATGATAGATCAAATTGTAACTTTTATAGAATAGAATATTTAAAAAAATTTCTTTCGATTGGTCATAATGAAAAAAATTTGGTATAATAAAAAATGATCGAAGCATGTAGTCTTTCAAGCGGTTCTAATGGAAATGTATTTTTTGTTCGAGCAGGAAAAGACTCTTTTCT
>JAKAGC010000678.1 GCA_021817755.1 Acidobacteriota bacterium
AATTTCCTACCAGGCTTAACACGCCATTTCAAAGCAGAAATATAGCATTCTTTTATATTATCAAAACGAGAATATTGGCCTTGGCCTTCTTCAAAATCATTGGCTGTAATGACATTATATATAGTATTAATATCATCGGTTAATAAAGTTGATGAATATCCATTGGCCATTTTAAATCCACTCCAACCATCGGGGTTGTGGCTACCTGTAATCATGATTCCATAAGGAATTCCCAGAAGATATTGACTAAAATAAAATACGGGAGTGGTTACCATTCCGATATCAACACAGGATACTCCGGCTTTATTTAACCCTTTCACTGCGGCATCTCTAAAATCAGGTGAACATTTGCGGCTGTCATATCCTATTACAGCATTTGTATACCCATATTTTCTACGTAACCATGTACCGTATCCCCTGGCGATTAGTTCAACGGAATTCACATTCAATTCTTCATCATTCACTTGTCCACGTATATCATATTCTCGAAACATCGTTTTTTTCATCTTAATTTGCTCCTTCAAAGTGACGCTATTCAATTTCTATTTTTATAATTTATAAATGTATCAAAATTTAAAAACGAATGCAAGCTCAGGATTTGAATTTTCGATTTATTATATCTCATATGAAATATCAGATTTTGCTTTCAATAAGAAACGATTTGAGATCAGGATCAGGGAGACGTATTTCGGTTATAATAATTCCAATAACGGCAATTACAGAAAGTAGGAATATATACCATCCACCGGTAATGGCAACATCTCCCAAATCGATTTTATCTACCGTCAATAGAAAAACGAAAATGGCAACATACCCGATAGCAGAAAAAAGGCCATAAAGGACACCGGAAACAATACGTTTGGATAAAGAAGCACCACCGCTACCAAGTGTAATGAGTGCAGCACCGATAAAAATGACGGGAATAAAAAACCACCAGTTTCCTTTTAAACCGGGTTCAATTTTTGTATAATGGAAATACGCCCAATCAAATCCGGTATAAAGTCCGATAGTAATCAATGAATAGACCGGGATATGCCAGAATCTGGGTTTTTGATTTTCACGTTCCTGGCTCCGTTTCCTCATTCGTCTTCGAATAGTGAGAGGCCAATTATAAAAAAGACGGTAAACCCAATGTTCAAGCAGAGCGCCTTGTTCTCCAAATACTGGAACGATATGAACCGCTTCCGTGGACCAATGACCGGCCATAAACCGGGCCATTTCGGGATAACGGTATGTCATCTGAATAGGAAATGCAAGATAACCGATATATTTGAAAAAGCTAAGGAAAAGAGCGATATTATAATCTTTTAAATTCCGCTCCTTGATAACAAGATATAACGTATAAAAACCACGTGCCAAAGATCCTGGAGATACAGGAGTAACCTGGAAAAGTACGAGAATGGCAGCTACGGCAGCCATTGCTTCGGTGTGGCTCAATTGAGGATGAGTACTGACATAAATCCAACTCAGGGTAACAGAGACAATCTGTGTTACAGGAAGAGTACAAACATGAACGGCAAGACTCTTCAAATATTTTTGGATAAAAGGTTCTTTCAATTGAGAACAGATTTTTTCTGCTTCTTTATCGGTGAGAATATGTTTGGCCTGGCCTTCTGCAATCATATCACGGAGCCACTGTTCCCGCATTGGGGCGCTGAAATACAATTTCACAGGTCGAATAAAAATATAAAATAAACGTTCTTTGAAGTACTCTTTGTCCGAAAACATGCGGTGTATTCCCACGGGTAAAATGGATAATGGAAGATGAGCAAAAAAACGGGGAACAGATTGAGATATTTTCAACGCTTTCTTTTCATTAATGCGACCTGCCCGGTACCAAGAAATGGCTTTTTCTGAGCACCGTGCCTTACCGGAACGCCTAATATAGCTCCAACTGGTAATAGTTGCGGCATAATGTTTCCTCATCTCCTTACGTCCCCATAATTTACGGATAAAACTTCCCAAAATAGGAATAGCACCCAGAAAAGCAAACACCAACGTTTTAAAAGTGCTTTTATCGAATTTTTCCTTTGTATTAATATCTATTTTATTGATAATATTCCATCCGGTTCGGGCACTTTGTAGAATGGTACTCCATAAACGCTTACTGTACAACACACGCACATGATTATGGGTGACATCGATAAGTGAATTGCGGTAAGTACGTTCACATTCCTTAAGCTGATCGAGAAGACCGAGCATACCATTGAATTCATTTTTATAAGACTGAATAAATGTCTCTAACTTTTTAAGGTTTCCACGATCAAACTGTACAAGACTTCCACGTACTATACCTTTAAAGATTAACTTAACATCTCCGGGAGACATGGGAAGTAAAGGTAATAAAGCTAACCCTGCTCTAAAATCGACGGCCATTAAACCGGCATTGGGATCATTGTCCGTGTCATTTCGTTTCAAAGCATTGGGTTGACTTTTGCAGGTAGACCATTCATATTGACGTGCAAATTCATGTGCTCCCAATTGGTGAAGTAGCTCGACAAACTCTTTCATAAATCTTTTTTTAGCTCTGTATTCAGGTGAGCCGAGAGCTTCCGATTTTACCTTCTTACCACGGAGGAAAAGTTTCAACACATCCAATCTATCATCCACTTCCAGGCGCCAGGTTCGACCATCTACCCAATCGCTTATCTCCCCGCAACTTCCAAGAGTGGAATCAATAAAAGTGGCATGAATATCATTCACGAATAATTCGGATCCAAATCTAATTTTTGCAGCTTTACGGATAAACTTCTGCCATATTGCACCGGCACGAACTGCTGAAGGATTCGATTGGAGTTGAAATGGGCCCTGGAAACCAATACGGAATAGAGCATTCCTGAAAATCCGCGAAAATCCGGAAGGAGGAATGAGGATTTTCATCGCATAAGTATTGCCTTTTTGAATTGGGAAAGAAATATGATTATCGGAGGTAGTAATATCGATTACTTTAATTTTATATACCTGACCGGCAAATCCCCCTCCCACAAATTTGATTATTTCAAGATCGACCTTGGCCTCGCTATTTTCAGTGACGCTATTAACTATATATGATAACCGGTCTCCACTATCATATCTTCCGATCCGCATGGGCCGAAATAATTCTTGTT
>JAKAGC010000679.1 GCA_021817755.1 Acidobacteriota bacterium
AAAAACGGATATTCGGCCTGTTCATGATAAACCTCCTTAATGGTTGTGTTAGAATCCGATTATACCTGAAATATCCTGATTTGTAAACTACAAATTTCCCCTTCCACTCAATAGGAATTCAATTTTCGATTAATGAATTTACTTTTTAATAATCCGGTATTTTATATAAAAGAAGACACAGAAAATACGGAATTCTAATATAACATATAAGTTATTTTTTGGGGGGAGTTATCACTAATTCAAAGACAGTAATTCCAATTCTGATACTTTTTCTCCGATTATTCCAACCTCTAATCAAAAGTATTTATATGCCATTTTTACTTTGTGATAGTTCGATATCTTTACTAATGATGGTTTCATTCTGAAGAAGAAAACGTCTAAAATGAGCAATTACAGATAATTTAACCAATTCCGATTTCTTGAGATAATCGATCAGAGTTAAGATATCAGGAGTCATTCGTCCAAAATCCAAATCATCTACCCCTATTTCTTTTGAATTTAAAAACATTTGCCCCTGACCTGTCATAACAAAAGTCGGACTTATATTGAATCGATCAACCATTGCTTTTAATAATGCAAAACTGGGCGTTGTTTTATCTGCTTCCACGTCTGAAATCATACTGTTCTTATATTCCAATCTGTCAGCGAATTCCTTTTGCTTTAATTTTAATCGTTCGCGGACCAGTTTTATCCGTTTCCCTATACTCGATGCATCATCCTTCACACTGTCATCCATTTTTTCATCCAAAAAAAAATTTCAAAAAAAAGAAAACACTACTTGACAAATTAAAATATTATTCATAAAATTATGTATAACTTAATTAAATTCAATATTTATTAATTTAAGGAGTTAAATGAACGATATTTACGAAATGAAGAAAGAATCAATTACACACCGCATCGTTCTTAACACTCAAACCGAAATATCATTATATGTCAGGGGAAGAAAAAAATCAAGTCCAATCATTTTACAAAATACCCGGTTCTCCTGCTGGCTTAACATAGAAGCCATTAATGGTTATTTTAAAAACGACAATGAGAAAAAAAGTAAATCCGAATCGGATATTGACTACTTTTCACACCATAACCTCAATATATTAATATATACTGAATTCAATTTAATTAAAATTAATTTCTTTTGGAATTATCATAATATATCATTCAACTCAAACCTTTTATCTTTTGTGGATATCGATAGAAAGCATCCGCTTTTTTTGAATTTTCATGGTTTTTTGTTTCCTCCCGAGATTTGTTTTTTTGAAAAAATGATGCATTCGCTGGTTTCATCGAATGCGAAGAGTACCCCTGCTTCCCTGTTTCACCTCCGTTATAAAGTGATTTTAGCAGGGGTGCTCTTCTTTTTTTGCGACTTTCTTAAATGTAACCATTATTTTTTTGCTCGAAAATCGCAGCCCGGTATTATTCAAAAACATAATTGGCCGGGCTGCTCGTATTATTACGCCCTTCCGATAAAAAAAGAAAATGCCAGGGAGAGTGCCGGTAGTTTTTTAAATTCCCTCACAATTTGCGTGTTGGCCATGGCACTCTCCCTTCTTTTCAATTTTAATTCGCCTATTAAAACCAAACGTCAAAATAAAAATTTCCCTGAATGTAAACCGCGGCCTCCTGTTTTTTTAAGCCGCGGTTTCTTTGGGAACCTGCATGTTTTACAAATCTCCTTTATGGTTATTGGATATTATGTAGATTCTTTTAAACACGTTTTTTCAATGAGGAAACCGCAGTCGATTTCCTCCTTAAAATTATTGAAATTTAATCGCTGCGGTTTCCTATGCACTCCTTCAATGGGGTTATTACTCTATGTTTTAGTAGTTTTGAGCAGGGGAAGGGAAGAAATCATACATTTCTTCCCTTCCTTCTTTTTTTTGAATAATTTTACTTCGTTAAAAGGATAAAACCAGATGAAAAACACAAAAAATCAGACCTTTAGAGAAAAGTCGGCTGAAATCGCCAGTCTTTTGAATGCAAACTATTACTTCCTGGAATCGGTATTCATTATAAAAGAAGAAAAGGGATTCCGGCTAGCTGTAACATTACACGGCCAGCTCATATTATTGAGGCATTTTGATACGCTTCGAGGGGCAAAAATAGCATTTTGCCGGTCTTTCAGCTCTCGCAAATGGAAAAAAAACCTCCGCAACACATGGAGTACATTTTACATTTCGGATTCAGGATGGATAAAACGAAAAGTATCACCTATTTACAGGGAAGAAAAAAAGAAGGGAACGGATGAGTAGAGCCAATTCATTATCCAGAAGAGTATGTGAAATGGTTATGAATTGCACAGACAAAGAACTTTCCTTAATGACTGTAGTACATGCGGCAATTCAGGTGAAGGTCAATTCTTCCTATTTATCGAGACAATTTAAAAAAGAAACAAGTATGGGATTAAATGCATTTATCACGGGCGAAAAGATGAAACGGATTGCCCAATTGATGGTAGATCCAAAGAGAAAAATCAATTTAAAAACATTAACGGAATTAAACGGTTTTTCCCGTTCGGATTATCTTTCCAATTTGTTTAAAGCTCAATTCGGTATTTCCTTGATGAATTATAAAATCAAGTCAAAAGGTTCAGGTCAATTGTCAAGGAAAGTAAAAAAGGAGCATGAATCAACTACAAATCAAAAGAACGGAATAAAAATGAAACCAGGTAAAAAATCAAATAGAAGTTGTATCTTGTAAAACCAATTTTTTTTTCATACATAGTGAGGAGTAATCTGTTTAATGTAAATCAGGCTGAATTAAAATTTTTTAGGAGAAATAACAATGAAAACTCTGAAACTATGGAAACAATGGGTATATATGAAAGGTATATACCGGTCAATCATCGAAACATGTGTAATAAAGAGGCTGCAATACAATGTAAAACGATTTTCCCATAAAACGAATTGATAACCGGGAAAGAGTATGCGTTTTACTTTCATCGTTCTATTTTTAATTCCTTCTACGGGAAATAACTCTACCTCTTTACAGGAAAAGGAAAGAGAACAAAAAATTCCCGGATTGAACAGGAGAGAGAATGAATTATTATGTTTCGATACAGACCAGGAGCCGTCCGCCTCCGGATCGGGGATAAAATATCACCC
>JAKAGC010000680.1 GCA_021817755.1 Acidobacteriota bacterium
CGTATCCGGGTCGATTTCGAGGTATTTACCGGAAATATAATCATACACGGTAGGTTTGAATTCAAGCAAATGAATACCGGAAGAAATATCCATTCGTATGCTTCCGGCTGTATTTCCAATGAAGCGTTTCCATTTCATACTGTAAATCTTGAACCCTTTTTTTAAATATTTAATCCCTTTTTCCAGGAGCCATTTGATCCAGTCATTCTCTTGGAAATAGTAATAATAATCCGGCAAACGTGTATCCGGGTTCATATCGACTTGTTGGGAAAGATAGGGATCGTGTTTTAAGATGTCTACGCAACGGATTTCAAAGATTTCATCTTTTCGGAAAATGCATACTTCTTTTTCCGGGTGAAGCGCGGTATATTTTTTCATTTCCTGGCGGTAATCGAATTCGATTTCTAAGCGTTGGGCTTTACCGGCTTTGGTATCTTCGGGGTAGATGTTTAGTGTGGGGGTGGGGTAGAAGTGTAATTCATACCGTTTTAAAGGCTCGGGTTGTATTGTAACGTAGGGGGATTCAATTTTTTTAAAGGTTTCCAAAACCAATTTAAAATCATTAAAATGGAATTGCTGTTGTGCATTGAAAAATTG
Organism: Acidobacteriota bacterium; assembly: GCA_021817755.1. GTDB lineage: Bacteria > Acidobacteriota > Aminicenantia > UBA2199 > UBA2199 > JAKAGC01. Next base: position 598 of record JAKAGC010000680.1, read on the forward strand.
AAATACTTTTTTGAAATAGGTCCAGTTCTCGGGAAAGGCAAGATATTGATGATCGTCGGTAGAGGTGAATATGACATGGATATCTTCGTTATGGGGGTAAATTTCGTATTCATCTCTTGCATCCAGAGTTTTTCCTGCTGTATCGGAGAAACGGAGGAAAAAATGATATAATGTTCCGGACTTGCTTTTCTTTTCCGGGGCGAAACGAACCTCTATCCTGGAAAATTTAAAAATATGAAGAGGGAAATAATCTTTCCGGTTATCCCATCTGCAAAAAAGGAGTTCCTGTGGTAATGAGAATAGAAGGTTTGCCAGGGGTTCGAAAAAGATATGGTTTAAGAGGTTGATTTTTAACCTGTGATTGCCGGGGTGGCTGTCGATAAATAGATATTGGGAAAGGAAATCGATCAGGAGGGGAGAGGTATCTATCCATTCGAAAGTGGTTACGTCAAGGTTTAAGGGTTTTTGTGGTCTACCGGGTCTTCCGTCATTTCGAACCGGGATAATAACGGGTTGAAAGAAGAGGGTTTTTTCCCCGGATAAATCAAAGCAATCGGAAACAAGACACAGTCCGATCCGGGCATGTGCAGGGTGTGAAGGAGACGCAAGATAATCGATTCGTGTCTCTTCTTCGGTGGTTTCTTCTACCAATTTGAACAGGTTGTCTTTAAGTGATTGCGATACCACCTGGTTAGTAGGCATTATCATTTCCAGTTCTTTGCAAAAGACATCCTGACTGTTGAGGTCGAAATCGAATTCATCTAGTAAATCGCTAGTGGTATAAATGCGTGTATCTCCGATGTAATCGTTTATTTTTTTGCGGGCCATATCAAATACAAGGGCTGCATTACCGGAAATTTTCATGGTATCTACTAAATTTTCTTTTAAGAAGAAAATGGCTGCCCGTACATACACACTGCGTAATTGTTCTTTCCCGTTTTGTTCCAGGCAAATAATGGTGATAGGTCGTTCCAGTTCATCCCGTCTGTGAAAAAATATGATCGTTCCGTAATAGGAGGCTGTATTCCGGTAGAAATCCCGGTATATAAAAAGATAGTAGTTATCTCCCAATTCCCCTAGTACTCCGAAGCGGATTATTTTCTTTAACTCGTCTTCCGGTACGGGTTTTCCCAGACGGCTGTCGTTATTTTCAAACAATTCGATGAGCCTTGTCTTGAACGATTGCTTCATTATTTCACCACTTCATATTTCATTTTTAGCATAAAATACAAAGGGAAAATTATATCCTGTAATTCAGGTTTTGGGAATATGGAGGAGTAAAAATAATTGAAAAAATCGTTTTTAATTACGGTGAACACCGTATAAGGGGCGGTGGTTCTTCTTTTCAGAAGTAATATAATCGGATATTCCCCGGATTGTCGGGGTTTTGAATAGTTCGTTGAATGAAATTTCCAGTGAAAAATCGCGTTGTATTTTGCTTAATAAGCTGGCTGCATTTAATGAATTGCCGCCGAATTGAAAGAAATTATCATCGATTCCCATACCGGGGAATCCTTTTTTCTGAGCTTCGTCGAAATCGTTTTTACCTGTTAATGCTTCGTAAAACACGGCGGCTACTCTTCTGTCGATTTCGCTGCGTAAGGGTGAGGAATTAGTAGATTTTTCTTGCTCCGGTTCGGGTAAAGCGGTACGGTCTGCCTTTCCATTGGGTGTTAGTGGGATGAAAGGAATCGGTACAAGGTGGAGTGGTACCATGTATGAAGGTAAATGGAGTGCAAGGTAAGAACGGAGTTCGTTGACATCAAAGGTATCCATGGATGTGGGAACGATATAGGCACATAGGGATTGACGGTCGCTGCACGTTGATTTTAAAGTAACTACCGCTTCTTTTACTCCCGGATGATTGATGAGATTGAATTCGATTTCTCCTAACTCAATCCGGTATCCTCTAATTTTAATATGATTATCGATGCGTCCTAAAAATTCAATATCTCCCGTTTCCAGCCATTTGGCCAGATCTCCCGAACGGTAGAGCTTTTCCTGGGATTCGCCGGGGGAAAAGGAATGATAAATGAATTTTTTTTGTGTGGTTTCGGTATCTCCGATATAACCCGAACCGAGACACTCGCCGCCTATAAATATTTCTCCCGGAACACCTACAGGTAATAAACGAAATGAATTATCCAGAATATATAATTGAACATTGGAAAGCGGTTTTCCAATGGGTACGGGTTCTTTCAGGAATCGTGACGGTTCCAGGATGCGGTAAGAGGTACTGATATCGGTACATTCGCTGGTGCCATACATGTTGACCAATTGGGCATTGCAGTGCTCAGACTGCATCCATTCGATGAGGGGGATTAAGGACATGGCTTCGCCTCCGAGGAAGACATACCGGAGGGAAGAAAGCAACTGCCGTTTTTTTCCGATCATCACACATTCTACCAGCTTATAAAACATACTGGGCGTGGCATTGATCCATGAAACCCAGTTTTCGCGTATTTCCCGGAGTATGGCGATGGGCTCGAAGAAATTAAACGCGGGTA
>JAKAGC010000681.1 GCA_021817755.1 Acidobacteriota bacterium
TGTTGTTTGTAGTTGAACTTCCCTCCGGGAAATTCAGTCTCAGGCAGAATATATTTCCTTTAAATTTACATTCCACCTTCAACCGGCACCATTCTATTACTTACCGATATACCCGGTAAATAAATCCTGTCCCAATTTCTATTAAAAATGTTCCATTCCCAAAATTAAAAATAAAAATTTCGTGCCAAATCCTGACAAATTTGTTTCATTCGACTTTAAAACTATTCAATAGTCTACATTTCAATCTTTAAATACAGGAACTGTATTCTGATTCATTTCGAATACTTGAATTTTATTCTAAAAGGGTTTTCTAACCTGTTTTTTTAAATTTTTTGAATGCGGATTGTCGCTTCATTCATTTAAAAAATTGGTTAATAAGTACTTCAACTCATTTTTTAATATTTCGGGTTGCCTGATAATTCAAAATCAACTCGGTGTTAACACTTTTAGTTTGATGAAAATTAGTCTGCCTGCAAAAAAAAAATTTTAAGTAAGATAGGAATTATCCGGGAAAATTTCGGATTATTGACAGTTAAATGATCTTGTGTTAAGGTAATATCTTGAATTGATTAGAGAGCCAAGGAGAAAAATATGTATATATCCAGGTTAAAGCTTTTAAATTGGCGGAACTTCGATAAAATCGAATTAGACCTGGTTCACCGGGTCTTTATAGTGGGGGCGAATGCTTCGGGAAAATCAAATTTACTGGATGTGATCCGATTTCTGAGAGATATCGTCAAACAAGCCGGAGGCTTACAATACGCAGTGGAACAACGAGGTGGGGTTTCCAAAATTAGATGTCTTGCAGCAAGGAAAAATACGAATGTTGAAATCGAAGTAGAATTCTCTGATGATAAAATCGCCCCATGGAGATATCGGTTGGTTTTTAAACATGCCGGCGGTGGAATTGTTAAAAGTCAAGCTATTATTGTAGAAGAAGAGGTATGGCAAGGTGAAAACCGTGTTTTGTTCAGAAATATAGAAAAAGAAGATGATGAAACTTTGAAATTTACTCATCTGGAACAGCCTACTGCCAATTCAAAATTTAGAGATATATATTACTTTTTACGGGATGTTCAATATTTACATATTGTCCCTCAACTGGTTCGCGATGCCGAGTCCTATATGTTGTCCGCGAATAAAGAAGATTTCTATGGAAGAAATCTGTTGGATAGGATGAACATAACCAATAAAAGAACACGGGATTCTTATTTAAAAAGAATTAGCGATGTTTTGAAAATCGCTGTTCCACAATTGAAAGAATTAACTTTTGTCAAAGATGACAATGGGGTTCCACATTTACAGGCCGTTTATATTCACTGGCGAGCAAAAGGAGCGTTTCAACAGGAAAAACAATTTTCTGACGGAACGCTTCGTCTGATTGGATTTATATGGGCTTTATTGGATGGACAGGAAACCATTTTAATGGAAGAACCGGAATTATATCTTCATACTGCTATTGTAAAACAACTTCCTGAATTCATTTCCAAAAGCCAGAAGAAAAAAAACAGGATTCGTCAGGTTATCCTGACTACACATAGTTATGATTTGATTTCCGGAGATGGGATCAATAGCGCGGAAGTTGTGGTTTTAACCCCATCGAATGAAGGAACACACGCTGAAACTGCTAATAAAATTGAAAAGATAAAAAATTATCTGGAAGCCGGGTTTAATATGGCCGATTCAGTGATTCCGGAAGTTGCCCCAGAAAGGATTGAACGGCTTCTTGATATAAAAATGACTGATTAATGATGATCGATATTATTATTGCCGGAGAGGATTTGGTTACCCAGGAAATTGCCAGAAGAATTCTTAACTATTCGGTAGCACGTTTTAATATTACTCGAGTTGAACCTGTACGAGGGGCTGAAATCAAAAACAAAATTCTCAATTATAATCGATTGAATCTTCCGGTTTGTATACTGACAGACCTCGATAATGCCAATTGCCCTCCATCATTAATCCAAGACTGGTTTAAAGGCCAGGAAATAAATCCCAATCTGATCTTTAATATTGCTTGCGATGAAGCTGAAGCATGGCTAATGGCTGATAAACGCAGTTTTTCAAAATTTTTGGGCATTAAGGAAGAGGACATCCCGGGTATTAAAAAAGTTGATCGTAGAAATCCCAATAATATCGAACTTGATTTTAAGTACAAACCGAGCCTTTTTATGATGAGAGAACTCCTTCCTAAAAGCAATAATAAAAACCTTGCAGACAAATTGCGACCGAGAGAAGGGGCCAAAAAAGGTCCTGAATATAATTCCACACTAATTCCATTTATTAGAAATGAGTGGGATATTTCCCTGGCAAAACAGAATTCTTATAGTTTGCAAAAAGCATTGAAACGGATTGCTTCTTTTCAAAACCATTGAAAAATTCGAGTTTTCTCACTGAGGTTCCAATTTTTTTCTTTCGTCTTAGCTTAAAGCACGAATGTCAAATTCCAAAATTGTTTTTCTATTTTTATTTTCTTCGTGCCTACCCCAAAAAAACTCTAAATCGGAGTTAAAAGCTCCAAATTAGAGTTAAAAGCTCTGACATCAGAGCGATTAACTCCAAATCAGAGTTAAAAACATGGACATTGTCCGAATCAACTCTGAGCTCGATGCTATGAACTCCAAATCAGAGTTAAACGCAAGGAATTTCTACAAAAGAACTCGGAGCTCGGAGTTAAATGCAAGGAAATTCCACAAATGAACTCGGATCTCAGAGTTAATAACTCCAATTCCGAGTTAAACTCAGGGAATTTTCATAAATTAACTCGAAGCATGGTGTTAATAACTCCAATCAAGAAGTCGCGTCCGGAATTTCCTCCGAAATAACCAAGAACTAAGAGTTAATTTATGGATTGGTGAATAATTTCAAGACTGCCCCTGGTTTAATTCTATATATATAATTGTTGATTGCCGCGAAAGATATCTATGAATATGCACGAATCGGCTAATATCTTCTCCATGTTTTTTCACGGAAATTTTTCTGGATTACTTCAGAAGATAAGTTTTCATCAAAATGATTTTTCCAAATCCCAACAATATCTTTATTCTCGGTAGATTTCTTATTTGTTTTCTTTTTTAATGTTGTATTATTAGTAATTTGTAT